>CAYWVA010000188.1:0-5406 GCA_964461545.1 uncultured Rhizobiaceae bacterium
TGGTGAGCCCGCTGGGATTCGAACCCAGGACCTACTGATTAAAAGTCAGTTGCTCTGCCAGCTGAGCTACGGGCTCTTCGAGGCCAAGCGTGCTATAGGCGCCGGTTTAGGGGTGGGTCAATAGCTACCGCGCGGCGCCAAACTGCGCTATCAGCAACGCTCGCCCGGGTGAAAAGGAACGCCATGACGGACATCGCCTGCATTGTGCTCGCCGCCGGGCTCGGCACCCGCATGAAGTCTAGCCGGCCCAAGGTGCTGCACGCCGTGGCGGGCCGCAGTCTGCTTGGTCACGTTCTGGCCGCCGCGGCAAGCCTGCAACCGCGCCGCATCGTCACCGTCATCGGCCCCGGCATGGACGAGGTCGCGGCGGCGGCCCGTGCCGCGGTGCTCGACGTCGCGATTACTGTCCAACAAGAACGGCGCGGCACTGCGGATGCAGTCGCCGCAGCTCGCACGGGGACGACTGCGGAAGAGAAGCTGTTGCGAGCCATGTTCCAGGAAAAGGCCTCCGAGGGGACGCCCATCACGCTCATCCTTTACGGCGACGTGCCGCTCGTTAGGCCTGACACACTGGGCCGTCTCGTTGCAGCCGTCGAAGGCGGCGCCAAACTTGCAGTCCTGGGCTTCAAGGCCGATGACCCGACCGGCTACGGCCGCCTCATCGTCGATGACGACGGGCGGCTGTGCGCCATCCGCGAGGAGCTGGATGCCAGACCTGAGGAGCGTGCGGTGCGACTGTGTAATTCCGGGCTGATGGCGGTCGAGTCGGAGCTCTTGTGGCGGCTGTTGCCCCAGATCGGCGAGGCCAACGCCAAGGGCGAGCGCTATCTCACCGATCTTGCGGGCCTTGCAGCCGGCGAAGGCGCGCCGGGCGCAGTGGTCAGAGCACCGCAGGCCGAGGTGCTGGGGGTCAATTCGCGCCGCGATCTGGCCCTGGTCGAGCATCACTTCCAGGCGCGGCTGCGCGAGGCGGCGATGGCCGATGGCGTGACGCTGGTGGCGCCCGACACAGTCTTCTTATGCCATGACACCCGTATCGGCCGCGACGTGGTGATCGAACCCAATGTCACGATCGGGCCTGGGGTGACGATCGCCGAGGGCGTAACGATCCGCAGCTTCTGCCACATCGAGGGCGCCGACATTGCCGTAGGCGCCATCATCGGCCCGTTCGCCCGGCTGAGGCCCGGCGCGCGCATCGGGCCGGGCGCCCACGTCGGCAACTTCGTCGAGGTCAAGAACACTCGGCTAGCGGCGGGCGCCAAGGCCAACCACCTGACCTATCTGGGCGATGCCGAAGTGGGCGAAGGGGCCAATATCGGGGCAGGCACCATCACCTGCAACTATGATGGGCTCGCCAAGCATCGAACCGAGATCGGTGCTGGTGCGTTTATCGGCTCCAACAGCGCGCTCGTGGCTCCTGTCAAAATCGGCGAGGGCGCCTATGTGGGGTCGGGCAGCGTGATCACCCGCGACGTGCCGCCCGATGCCCTGGCGCTTGGCCGCGGCCGGCAGGAAGTGAGAGAGGGCTGGGCTGCCCGCCGTCGCGCCGCCGCAGCACGGCGTACCGGTTCTGGCAAGACAAAATGAGGCTCTAGCAGACATGTGTGGAATCGTTGGAATCCTCGGCCGGCGAGCGGTGGCAGCGGACCTCGTCGAGGCTCTGGCCCGGCTTGAGTATCGCGGCTACGACTCCGCCGGCATCGCGGTTCTCGAAAGCGGTTCGTTCAAGCGGGTGCGGGCCGCCGGCAAGCTGTCCGAGCTCAAGGGTCAGCTCGACGGGCACAAGCTCACCGGCACCGCCGGCATCGGCCATACCCGCTGGGCGACGCACGGCGCGCCGACCGAGATCAACGCCCATCCCCACATTGCCGGCCGGGTTGCGGTGGTGCACAATGGCATCATCGAAAACTTCCGCGAGCTCAAGGACGAACTGGTGGCCAAGGGCGTCAGGTTCGAGACCGAGACCGATACCGAGGTGGTGGCCCACCTGATCGATCGAGCGCTGGAAGCAGGGCGGACGCCACGCCAGGCCATGAGCGACACGCTCGGCCGGCTCAAGGGCGCCTTTGCCTTTGCCATTGTCTTCGAAGGCGAAGACGACCTCATGATCGGGGCTCGCCGCGGCTCGCCACTGGCCGTTGGACATGGCGACGGCCAGATGTATCTCGGCTCCGATGCCATCGCGCTCGCCCCCTTCACCAATCGCGTCACGTTTCTAGAGGAAGGCGACTGGGTGGTGCTCACCCGCCAGGGCCTAGAGGTCTTTGACGGCGACAGCCGCCCGGTCGAACGCCCGCTCACTTTCATTCAGGGCTCCACACTGCTCGCCGATAAGGGCGGCCACCGACACTTCATGGCCAAGGAGATCGCTGAGCAGCCGGATGTCGTCGGGCACACGCTGGCCGAATACATCGATCTGTCCGAACGCCGGGTGCGGCTGCCTGAAGGGCTCGACTTTGCAAGCCTCGACCGGTTGACCATCACCGCTTGCGGCACGGCATTTTTTGCCGGGCTGGTCGCCAGGTATTGGTTCGAGCGCCTGGCAAGACTGCCGGTCGAGGCCGATATCGCGTCGGAGTATCGCTACCGCAACGCGCCGCTGGGCGAAAACGGGCTGGCCATCGTCATTTCGCAGTCGGGCGAGACCGCCGACACGCTTGGGGCCCTGCGGTACTGCCGCGAGCACGGCCAGACGACGGCGGCCATCGTCAACGTGGCCCAGTCGACCATTGCGCGCCAATGCGACGTGGTGCTGCGCACCTTTGCCGGCCCGGAGATCGGGGTCGCTTCGACCAAGGCCTTCACCTGCCAGCTTGCGGTTCTCGCCTGCTTGGCGATCGCCGCGGGCCGGGCGCGCGGTACGCTGTCGCGGAACGAAGAGGTGCGTCTGGTTTCCGCGCTGGTGCAGGTGCCGCGCCACATGTCGAGCATTCTCTCCGGAGAAAAGGCAATCGCCGACATCGCCCGGCGCATCGCGCACGCCCGCGACGTGCTCTATCTGGGCCGCGGCATCAATTATCCGATTGCGCTTGAAGGTGCGCTAAAGCTCAAGGAAATCTCCTATATCCATGCCGAGGGCTATGCGGCGGGTGAGCTCAAGCACGGCCCCATCGCCCTCATCGACGAGACGGTGCCGGTGATCGTCATCGCGCCGCGCGACGATCTGTTCGACAAGACCATGTCGAACATGGAGGAAGTGGCGGCGCGCGGTGGCCGCATCGTGCTCATCACCGACGAGAAGGCAGCCAGCAACGGCGCTAGGGCCATGGAGACCATCGCGGTGCCCGAAGCGGACCCGTTCATCAGCCCCTTCCTTTACGCCCTGCCGGTCCAGCTTCTGGCCTACCATGCCGCGGTGTTCCTGGGCACCGACGTCGATCAGCCCCGTAACCTGGCGAAGTCGGTCACGGTAGAATAGCCGGACATCCTCTCCTGCCCTACCGGCGCCGGGCCTGCAGATTTGATTTGGATCAAGGCGGCGACCGCTTGCGCCTGGCACACTGGGGATCATCGCGCTACTCACCCGGGAGGGAATCATGGCCGTTCCACAGACCTTATTGTCGCCCCTGGCTGGCTTTGGCCGCCGCCTTCGCAGCTGGTGGGTCCAGCAGAGGACCTTTCGCCAGTTGGCGCAGTGCGACGAGCGCGATCTCCAGCGGATACTGCACGAATTAAACGTGACCGAACCCGAACTCAACGACGCCGTGATCCGTGGCGCCTACCCCAAACTTCTACTACCGGAGATGGTCCAAGCGCTCGGGCTCGAGAGCCAATCCATCGAGAAGCACTACCCACGGATTGCAGACGATCTCAGGCGGGTGTGCGCCCACTGCCCGGACAAGAAGAGATGCCGGCACGAACTCGACGCCCATACTGCAGACTCGCACTACCGCGAGTTCTGCTACAATGCCATGACGCTGGAAGCGCTGACCGCCGAAGCTGCCGGCGATGGGACTGGCGAAGGTCCGGGGCAGGGCGAGGCCGATTCTTCTCGCACGTGACGGGCCGATCTAGCGCGGCCGGCCGGCTGTCAGCATGTAGTTCACCTTCATGTCATGGGACAGCTGCAGTTCGCGGGTGATCAGATTGAGCGTCACCCCGGTCACGTCGATCAACTTCAAGCCACCGCCGGCGAGCCCTGCCGCGGCCTCGGGCGGCGTCACGAAGCGCCGCCACTGGTGGGCTCCGCGCGGCAGCAGGCGCAAGACGTACTCCGCCATGACGATGGCATAGGCAAAGCTCTTGAGCGTGCGGTTGATGGTGGACAGGATCATCAGCCCGCCCGCCTTTACCAGTTCGGCACATCGCGCCAGGAAGACGGGCGCATCCGATACGTGCTCGATAACCTCCATCGCCAAAACGATGTCGAATTGCTCTCCCGCATCGGCCAGATCTTCAGCGGTGTTGCAGCGGTAATCTATGGTGAGCCCCGCGTCGCGCGCGTGCTGGCGGGCGATGACGATATTGCTCTGGCCGGGATCGACGCCCACGACCCTGGCGCCCTGCCGGGCAAGAGGCTCGCACAGCACCCCCGCACCGCAGCCGATGTCAAGGATGCTGAGCCCTTTTAGGCAATCGAACTCTGAATGGCCATGAAACTGCCGGCACCCGGCCCGGCGGATATACTCCAGCCGGACGGGATTGTACCTGTGCAGCCAGCGCGCCTCGCCCTCCGGGTTCCACCATACGGAGGCCGCGGCATCGAAACGGGCAACTTCGGTCTCGTCTATGGTTGAACCGTGCTGGGGCAATCGTTCCTCCATGGTGTCGGATTCCTTGCGCCTGTCATGACCCCTGCCCAGCATGACAGCCAATCGGCGCCAGCGAAACACCCGATGACCACCGTCGTTCCGTGACGGGTCGGAACAATGCGGACCGACGACCGTTCATGGCTCATTCGAGAGAGAACATGCGGATGACCTCCAGGACCAAGCCGGACACCCGGCGAGCCCAAGAGCCAGGGCGTGGGCGTGAAGCCAAGAACCCATCAAAGCTGCCAGTTGCCGGCTGGAAAGATGTTTTGTGGCGCGTTTGGGAAAGCATTGGCAGGGACCACGTATCCCTGGTGGCTGCCGGCACGGCGTTTTTCGGGCTCTTGGCCATCTTCCCGGCGCTGACGGCGTTTGTTTCTCTCTACGGCCTGGTGGCCGATCCCACCAGCATTCGCGGTCATGTGGAGGCACTTCGGGGTGTCGTGCCTGACGCCGGCGTGGAGATCATCGAAGCGCAACTGACGCGCCTCGTCGAACAAAGCGGCACCACGCAAGGCGTGACCTTCTTGGCTGGTTTGGGGGCCGCCCTGTGGAGCGCCAATGCCGGAATGAAGTCGCTGTTTGAGGCCATGAACGTAGCCTATGACGAAACCGAGAAGCGCAGTTTCGTTTGGCTCAATCTGGTGGCCCTGGC
>CAYWVA010000189.1:0-5397 GCA_964461545.1 uncultured Rhizobiaceae bacterium
ACCTGCGCGAGACGACGCAGTACAACATGGAGCAGGACTGGCTGAAGACGAACCTCGCGCGCTTCACCCGCATGATGCAAGGCGAGCGCGATCTGGTGACTGTTTGCAATCTGGTGCTGTCGGAAGTGGCGCCGCTGATGGATGCCCAGCATGGGGTGTTCTATGTGGCCAGGGAAGCTGACGGCAAGGAACCGCCTCTGGACCTGACGGCCAGCTATGCGGTGGCCCCGCAGCGAAAGCCCAAGACCCCGTTGGCCATGCGTGAGGGCCTCGTCGGCCAGTGCGCCTACGAAAAGAAGCGCATCTTGCTGACCAATGTCCCGCCCGGCTACGTCAGGATCAGCTCCGGCGTCGGCGAGGGCGTGCCGCTCAACATCGTCGTCCTGCCGGTGCTGTTCGAGGGCAGCATCCGCGCGGTCATCGAGCTCGCCTCGTTCACCCGGTTCAGCGACAGTCAGCTGTCGTTCCTCGACCAGCTGGTGGAGAGCATCGGCATCGTGCTCAACACGATCGCCGCCGGCATGCGCACCGAAGGACTGCTGACGCAGTCGCAGATCCTCACGGCCGAACTCCAGTCGCAGCAGGCCGAGCTCAAGACCACCAATGACCGGCTGCAGCAGCAGGCATCCGAACTGCGCGCTTCGGAGGAACTGCTCAAGTCGCAGCAGGACGAGCTGCGCGCCAAGAACGAGGAGCTGGAGGAAAAGGCCACCCAGCTGGAGAACGAGAAGCGCCAGGTCGAGGCGATCAACCGCGAGGTGGAAACCGCGCGGGTCGCGCTGGAGGAGAAAGCCGAGCAGCTGGCGCTGACGTCGCGCTACAAGTCGGAGTTCCTCGCCAACATGTCCCATGAGCTGCGCACACCGCTCAATAGCCTGCTCATCCTGTCGCGGCTGCTGAGCGAGAACGCGGGCGGCAATCTCGAGGCGAGACAGGTCGAGCACGCGCGCACCATCCATGCCGCCGGCTCCGATCTTCTGCGCTTGATCAACGACATCCTCGACCTGTCGAAGATCGAATCGGGCACTGTCGTTCTCGATGTCAGCGAGCTCCCGTTCCAGAGCTTCCGCGAGCAGACCGAGCGCACCTTCCAGCAGGCCGCGCTCGAGAAGGGCATCGACTTTTCCATCGAACTTTCCGACGAACTGCCCGCCTCGATCCGCACCGACCCGATGCGGCTGCAGCAGGTCATCAACAATCTGTTGTCGAACGCATTCAAGTTCACCGGCGAGGGCAGCGTCAGGCTGCGCGTGAGCCTCGCCGAGAAAGACCGGAAGTCCGCCGCGCCCTCGCTGAGGACGGCGTCGCAGGTGGTGGCCTTCTCGATCAGCGATACCGGAATAGGCATCTCGCCGGAGCAGCAGCAGGTCATCTTCGAGGCTTTCCAGCAGGCCGACGGCACCACCAACCGCCGCTACGGCGGCACCGGGCTGGGGCTGTCCATCAGCCGTGAGCTGGCGACGCTGCTGGGCGGCGAAATCCGTCTCCACAGCAAGCCCGGCAAGGGCAGCACGTTCACGCTCTACATTCCCATCGACCTGGATCCGGCCCGGCTCGCCGGAGCGCGCGGTCAGCGCCGCTTGACCGGTACTCCACCAGCCGAACAGATTGAATATGCGCCATTCGGCTTGGCGGCCGGCACCGAAAGCCGGCCGCCCGAGCACCGGGACGGATCACGCCCGTTCGCACTGATCGTGGACGACGACCCGGCGTCGGCCGGCATCCATCTGGCCGCTGCTCAGGAACAGGGCTTCGACGGCGCGGTGCTGAAGGAGGGACGGGCGGTGCTGAGTGCCGTGGCGCGATACCGGCCTGACGTGATTAGCGTCGACCTGCAACACACCGACATCGACGGCTGGGCGCTGCTGGATATGCTGACATACCATCCGAGTACCCGGCATCTGCCCATGCACGTCATCTCCGCCGCCGAGGATGCGTCGAATTTGCGCGCACGCGTCGGCGCCGCCGTGTACTGCAGCCCCAAGCCTGTCAACCGCGACGACCTGCAGGAAGTCTTTGGCAGGCTTCGTGAGGTCATGGGCCGCGCCCGGCGGCGCCTCCTGGTCATCAAGGCAACTTCCGGCGACATCGAGGAAGCAGCAGCACTCGGAAGCATTGGCGATATTGAGATCGTTGAGGCGACATTGCGTCGGGCGGGCCGGCTGCTGCGCGACAAGGTCTTCGATTGCGCGTTCCTGGCCGCGACCGGACCCTCCGAGCCGGTGATCAAGTTTCTCGAAAGCCTAGCCGGGAGCGGTGCCGCGAACCGGACGCCGCTGGTGATCCGGATCGCCGGGGACGCACCTGAAGCATTCGCAGCCAGCGCGCCGCAGGGCGCCGTCGTGATCGCCGGCGGCGGGCCGGTCGGCCATTGCCTCGACGAGATTACCAGGACGCTCCACCTGCCGTTTGGCAGCTTGCCCGACGAGGTGCGCGGGCAGATCGAGAGCTTCCGGCGCCATGATCCCATCCTGCGGGGCCGCAGGATCGCCATCATCGACGACGACATTAGAAACATCTTTTCCCTTACCGCTGTTCTCGAACAGCATAACGTGGACGTGCTCCATGCCGAGAACGGGCGCGAAGGCATTGAGCTGGTCAAGGCAAACCGCGACCTCGATGCCGTGCTGGTCGACATCATGATGCCCGAGTTGGACGGATACGAAGTCATGCGCCAGATTCGCAAGCTGAAACAGTTCGCCGGCTTGCCGCTCATCGCCGTCACCGCCAAGGCGATGAAGGAGGACCGTGACAGATGCTTCGAGGCCGGCGCGTCGGACTACCTGGCCAAGCCGCTGGAGATCGACGAACTGCTGTCCATCCTGCGCAGCGCCCTGCGGCCGAAAGATCGAATGGGGGACTGATGCGGTCCATACCATTTATCGATCACGGTGGCGGCAAGGCCGAGGAGACCGGGCCGGACGGTCAGCCGGTGGCGAAGATCCTCGCCGTCGACGACAATGCATCCAACCTGGCCGCGCTGGAGGGCATGCTGGCGGAACTTGGCCAGCCGATCGTGTGTGCGCGGTCGGGCGAGGAGGCCCTGCGTCACCTGCTGAAGGAGGACTTTGCCGTCATCCTGCTCGACGTGGTGATGCCGGGCATGGACGGTTACGAGACGGCCGCGATGATCCGGGCGCGCGAGAAATCGCGCTACGTGCCAATCATCTTCATGTCGGCCATGGACGAGGAGACCGCCCATGTCGCGCGCGCCTATGCCGCGGGCGCGGTCGACTTCGTGTTCAAGCCCATCGATGTCATGATCCTGCGCTCCAAGGTAGCCGTCTTCGTCGAACTGCAAAAGCGGGCCGAGGAGATCCGCCGGCAGGCGGCGCTGGAAAAGCGGCTGCTGGCCGACAATCTCCTGGTGCGCACCGAGCAGCGGCGCACCGAGGAGGCCCTGCAGCGCTCGCTGGTGCAGCAGTCGCTCGTCATCGAGTCCCTGCCGGCGGTCCTCTACGTCGCCTCGGCCTCGGACGACTTCCGCACCCGCCGATTTATCGGCGGCAAGCTGGAGACCCTGATCGGGAGCGAAATCGATGCCTCCACCGAGCCATTCGCCTGGCTCGACCGTGTCCATCCCGCCGACCTGCCGCGCGTCCTTGAGACATTGGAGCGCCCGGCTTCGGGCGCGCCGTTCTCGTCCGAATACCGGCTCTTGTGCATCGACAACGAGTATCGCTGGTTTTCCGACCGCGCCACCATGAGCCGGGACAATCCGGACGAGCAGTTCGGACTGCTGCTCGATGTTTCGGAACGCCGGGTGCTCGAGGAACAACTGGCGCACGCCCAGAAGCTCGAGGCGATCGGCGAGATGACTGGCGGCGTGGCGCACGACTTCAACAACATGCTCAGCGTCATCATGGGAAGCCTCGACCGTGTCATGGCCAAGCCCATCGAGGACCCCAAGACGCGCTCAAGGCTGGAACTCGCGCTGCAGGCCGCCCGCAGTTGCGCCGACCTGACGAAGCGGTTGCTGGGCTTCGCCAGGCGCCAGCCGCTGGACCCCAAGCCCACGAGCATCGCCGATGAATTGACGCGGCTGCACGACATGCTGGAGCGGCTGCTCGGCAAGGCCATCAAGGTCGAGGTTGCCTGTCAGGATGATCCATGGCCGGTCTATGTCGACAGATCGCAGCTCGAGGCGGCCATCATCAATCTCGTCATCAACGCCCGTGACGCTATGCCCGCTGGCGGCACATTGCGCATGTCCTCTCGAAACTTCCCCGACACTGCCGGCGCCGCCTTCAGGCTGGGGCTGAAAAGCGGCGAATATGTCGAACTGGCGGTGGCCGACACCGGCTCGGGCATGCCGCCGGAAGTGCAGGCGCGCGCTTTCGAGCCGTTCTTCACCACCAAGCATCCGGGCAAGGGAACCGGACTCGGCCTCAGCACTATCTACGGCTTCGTCCGGCAATCGGGCGGTACCGCGGTGATCGAGAGCGAGGCCGGCGTCGGCACCACGGTTTATCTCTACCTGCCGAAGGCGCCGGAGAGCGAGGTGATCGGGCGCCAGTCGGTTTCCAATGTCCAGTCAGCCACCGAAGTGCTCGCCGGCCGTCACGTCCTGCTGGTCGAAGATGAGACTGGAGTGCGGGGCTTGGCCAAGTCGATGCTGGAGGAGATGGGATGTAAGGTGAGCGCTGCGGACAGCGGCGAGGCTGCGCTCGGCTACCTCGAGACAGCATCCGGCATTTCGCTGTTGTTCACCGACTGCATGTTGCCCGGTAGCCTGGACGGGTCGGCCCTGGCGCTGGAAGCGCGCCGCCGCGTGTCAGACCTGCCGGTCCTGTTCACCTCCGGCATCTGGGCCGGCGTCGATCGGATCGGGACCGACACCCACAAGTTCGCTTTTCTACCGAAACCATATACCGCCGAGCAGCTGAGTTCAGCGATCCTGGCACTGCTAGGCTCCGAAGCATGACGGAATGAACCGCCTCGGCCGACTGGTTTGGCGTTGCTAAGGTGTTCGCCTGGTCGCTGATGCGCGCTCAGAATGAGAATCGCGCCGACTGAGCTGCGTCCATCTGGAGCTAACGCTGATCGCGGCGGCCAAGCCCCAGCGGCTTGGCATGCCCGCCATGGCTCAGGAGGGCGAGCCCGGCAAGCACGATCGCCAGGCCCGCGGCATGGCTCGCCGTCAGCGATTCGCCGTAGACCAGCGCCGAGCCGAGGACGCCGAGAAGCGGCACCAGAAAGGCATAGAGCGACGTGAAAGCTGCGCCGGCGCGTGAGACGAGGATGTAATAGCCGAGATAGGCGAGGCCCATTCCGATCACCCCCTCGGCGACCAAAGGCCAGACGACCGGCGCGAAATCGACCGCAAGCGGCCGCTCGAAGATGAAGGCGGCCAGGCAGAGCGCCGCGGCTCCGAAGATTATCGTCCAGGCCGCCAAG
>CAYWVA010000190.1:0-5395 GCA_964461545.1 uncultured Rhizobiaceae bacterium
CCGGGGGTCTCCTCCGCCACCCCTCCGGCACTATGACCGGAGCGCCCCTCGAGGGTTGAAAAAGCGTGGAATGGAGACCTAGAGACGCCGTGTGGGAGCGCCGGTGAGGCGCGACGTTTCAATGCAGCGCCAGGCCGGCGCTCCCTCACCCCTCGTCCCGTCCCGGATTCACGTCCGGGCGGCGGATCGGCATGGGCGAATAGCGAGTAGCGAATAGGGAGTAGCCAGTATCGTGCAGTCGCCACTCGCCATTCGCCACTCACCATTCACCACTCACTACTCACCATTCGCCACTCAGCCTTGTGCCAGCGCAGGTTTGAGCCTAGACGGGCCCGAATGTGGATGATGAAACCGATCTGCTTTTGCGCGGCGTTCCTCGTGTTGTCGGGGCCTGCGTGGTCGCAGCGGACCCCCGACCCGTCGCTGCGCTATCAGGTGGTCGACGTTGCCGCCGACGACCGCCTGAACGTGCGCAACCAGGCCGGCCTCGAAGCTGATATCATCGGATCGCTGCTGCCTGACGCGGTGGACGTCGTCATCACCGGGGCGGTTATGGAGATCGCCGGCTCGGGCTGGTGGGAGATCGTCTTTGTGGAAGGCTATCTGAGCACAGGCTGGGTCAATGGCCGTTACCTGGAGGTCATGGAGCGAGACGAACGCGAGCGCGACTATCCGCTGATGTGCGGCGGGACCGAGCCGTTCTGGTCGCTGGAGGTCGAGAACGGACAGGCGCGATATTCCGGCCTGGATGAAGAGCCGCAGACCATGAGCGCCAGCCCGTGGCGCAAGGCCAGCGGCCGGTTGGGCACCTTTGCCGTGCAACTGGAGCGCGGCGGCCAGATCGGCTACGCCAGCGTGTGGCGCGAGTCAGCCTCGTGCTCGGACGGCATGTCGGACATCGGCTATCCCTTCGGCACCGTGGTCATCCGGCCAGACGGCGAGGTTCTGTCCGGCTGCTGCCGCCGGTCGGCACGATGAGCCGAGGCTCGCCGATCGAATGGCACCCGGCTCTACGCCGCCGGCCGGCCCGCCCCGGCATGTCTGAGATACTGCCCGACAAAATCGAAGCCGCCGAGGCGCGCCTTGTAGCCCTCGATCAACGCCGACGTCACCGGGCGCGGCAGGTTGCCCTCGCCGATGCGGCGGCCGTTGATGGAGCGCACCGGCACCATGCACCAGCTGGTCGAGGTGATGAACGCCTCGTCGGCCGTATAGGCGTCGTAAAGGTCGATATCGGCCTGGCGCACCGGGATGCCGTGATGGCGGGCGATGTCGATGACCGTCTGGCGCGACAGCCCGGCCAGGACATAGCGCTCATGCGGCGTCAGCAGCTCGCCTGCGGCCACGATGAAGATGTTGGAGCCCAGCCCCTCGGCCAGGCAGCCGCGGGTGTCAAGCAGCACCGAGGTGGCGCCGGGTGCCAGACTCTGAACCTCGGCGTCTCCGGCCGCCAGGTTGGCATAGCTCATGGACTTGACGCGCGGGCTCATGGCCTCCGGCGGAGTGCGGCGGATGCCGGGCGGGGTCACCACGTCGAGGCCGTCGCGCATGCCTCGGGCGCGCTCGGCGAAGGGCAGCGGCGAGCATTCGATGATCACCGTTGCACGCCCCGATGGCCCCATCCGCCCCTGCCCGCGCTGCCCCCGCGTCACCCACTGGGTGAGCCAGTAATCGTCGTGCTCCGACAGGAGCGCCGAGTTGCGTTCGAGCACCTCGAGGGTGGCCTGCAGCATTTCGTGCGGCGACAGCCCCGGATCGATGCGCACATAGCTGAGCGAGCGGAACAGGCGCTCGACATGCTCCTCCAGCAAAAACGGCTTGTGGTCGACGGTCCGGGTGCTGTCGAACACCCCGTCGCCGACCGCAAAGCCATAGTCGTTGAAGCTTACCTTGGCCTGGCTCTCCGGCACCATGGCGCCGTTGAAATAGGCGACCCGTTCTTGCATCGATCCCCCCTTTGCAACCCGATCGCTGACTACGGCCTTTTCGCCTGGTTGAACGACTTGGCCAGGCGGTCAAAGGCCATGAGCCGCTCGACCAGATCAGGCAGGTCGGCGAGCGCCACCATGTTGGGCCCGTCGGACGGTGCGCTGTCGGGGTCCTGGTGGGTCTCGATGAACACCGCCGCCACCCCGACCGAGACGGCGGCGCGCGCCAGCACCTCGACATGGCGGCGCTCGCCGCCCGAGGCTGCTCCGAGGCCGCCCGGCTGCTGCACCGAGTGGGTGGCATCGAACACCACCGGTGCACCGAGCCCGGCCAGCACCGGCAATGCGCGCATGTCCGACACCAGCGCGTTGTAGCCGAACGACACCCCGCGCTCGGTCACCAGCACGTCGGCGTTGCCCGACCCGGTGATCTTGTCGATCACGTGGCGCATGTCCCAGGGGCTCAGAAACTGCCCCTTCTTGACGTTCACCGGCTTGCCCGCCCGGGCCGCGGCGACCAAAAGATCCGTTTGCCGGCACAGGAAGGCCGGGATCTGCAGCACGTCCACGACTTCGGCCAGTTCGGCGCACTGGCCGGCCTCGTGGACGTCGCTCATGATGGGCAGATCGAGCTTCGCCCTGAGGTCTGCAAAGATGGCAAGGGCGCCGTCGAGTCCCAGTCCGCGGGCGGCCGACAGGCTGGTTCGGTTGGCCTTGTCGAACGACGTCTTGTAGATAAGCCCGATGCCCAGCCGGGCCGCCATGTCCTTGAGCGTGCCTGCCACCAGGAAGGCATGGTCGCGCGATTCGAGCTGGCACGGGCCGGCAATGAGCACCATCGGCAGATGGTTGCCGATCGCCACTTCGCCGACCTTGACCATCTCGTTGGGACGCATGCTCACGGCTCCTTTGCCGCCCCCGCGACCAGCGGCACGAAGCTCACCGGCAGGAGCGTTTCGACATCGTGGCCCGACTCGGTGCGGGTGATCCGCTTGAGTTCCTGGCGGCCCGGCGCCACCTCGACGGGCAGGATCATGATGCCCCCCACCGCCAGTTGCTCCATCAGCGCCTCAGGGATGGCCTGCGCGGCCGCGGTGACGATGATGCGCTCGAACGGTGCCTGGGCCGGCCAGCCTTTCAGGCCATCGCCGAGCATCGTGGTAATATTATGGAGGCCCAGTGCCTCGAACCGGCCTTCAGCTGCTTTCAGCAGGCTGCGGAAGCGCTCGATGCTGTAGACACGGCGGCACAACAGCGACAGCACCGCCGTCTGGTATCCCGAGCCGGTGCCGATCTCCAGCACCTTGGTGCGCTGGGTGAGCTTCAGCCGGTCTGTCATGAAGGCGACGACGAAGGGTTGGCTGATGGTCTGGCCGCAAGTGATGGGCAGCGCCTGGTCGGTATAGGCCTCGGCAATGAAGCGCTCGTCGACGAACATTTCGCGCGGGATGCGTTCGATGGCGTCGAGCACCCGGGTATCGCGCACGCCCTTGTTGCGCAGCTCCATGATGAGCTGGATCTTGCGGTAGTCCTCAGCCATGGGCGGCGGCGCTGAAGTCCAACATCAGGGGCCATCCTCATCGAGCGCCAGCCGCAAGGCCTCCAGGGCCTCGATCTGGGTCAGGTTCATGTGCAGGGGCGTCACCGAGATGCGACGTTCGGCAATGGCGCGAAGATCGGTGCCGACGGCCGGGTTGGAGTGCTCGCGCATGAAACCCAGCCAGTAATAGGCCCGGCCGCGGGTGTCGACCCGTTCGTCCACCCGCAGCATCGACTGGTCACGCTTGCCCTGTCGGGTCACCTCGATGCCGCTGACCTCCTCGGGAGGGCAATCGGGAAAATTGACGTTGAGCAGGACGCCCGGCCCGAGATCGAGGCCATAGAGGCGGCGCACCAGCCTGGCCCCGTGGCTCTCGGCCACATCCCAGCACAGTTCGCGCGCCCCATGGATGCCGAAGGACTGGCTGAGCGCGATCGACTTCAAGCCGATGGCCGTGCCCTCCATGGCCGCTGCGATGGTGCCGGAATATGTCACGTCGTCGGCCATGTTCTGGCCGCTGTTGACGCCCGACAGCACCAGGTCGGGGCGTTCCGGCATCACCTTGCGCACCGCCATCAGGACGCAGTCGGCCGGCGTGCCGAGCACCGCGAAATGGCGCTCGTCAAGCTCGCGCATGCGCAGCGGATTGGCCAGCGACAGCGAGTGCGAGGCGCCCGACTGCTCGCTCTCCGGCGCCACCACCCAGACGTTGTCGGACAGCGACAGCGCGATCTTTTCCAGCACCGCCAGCCCCGGCGCATAGATGCCGTCGTCATTGGTGACCAGAATGCGGGCCGGCTTGCCATCGCGGGATAGAAGCGCCGTGTTGGTCATGGAGCCCGGATTACCTCGATGCCGCCCATATAGGGCTTGAGCACGTCGGGCACCATCACGGAGCCGTCGGCCTGCTGATAGTTTTCCAGCACGGCGATGAGGGCGCGGCCCACCGCCACCCCGGAGCCGTTCAGCGTATGGACGAATCGGGTACCCCCCTTGAAGGCGGCCGAAAATGCACTGCTGAACGCACCGCCTTTCGGCCGATAGCGGGCATTCATGCGCCGGGCCTGAAACTCGCCGCAATTGGAGCATGAGGAGATTTCGCGAAAGGCCCCCTGCCCCGGCAGCCACACTTCGATGTCATAGGTCTTGGCGGCGGCAAACCCCATGTCG
Organism: uncultured Rhizobiaceae bacterium; assembly: GCA_964461545.1. Lineage (GTDB taxonomy): Bacteria > Pseudomonadota > Alphaproteobacteria > Rhizobiales > Aestuariivirgaceae > CAYWVA01. Next base: position 4,639 of record CAYWVA010000190.1, read on the forward strand.
CCGGTCGACAGGACGACGGTGCGGAACGGCAGTTCGAGGCGCTTGAGAACTTCCTCGGCGCAACCCGTCATGCGCTCGTGCTCGGCCTGCGACTGCTCGGGCGTGGTGACCGAGACAAGCTCGACTTTCAGGAACTGGTGCTGGCGGATCATGCCGCGGGTGTCCTTGCCCGCCGCGCCGGCCTCGGCGCGGAAGCACGGGGTGTGCGCGGTGACGCGGATGGGCAGCGCATCCTCCTCGGTGATGGCCTCGCGGACGAGATTGGTCAACGGCACTTCGGCGGTCGGGATGAGCCAGAACTTCTCCGCTGATGGCCTGGCATCGAGTACCTCGCTCAACGCTGAAGTCCGCTTTGGCCCTCGCTTGTGCTTGCTGGTAACCTCGGAGATCCTTTCGCTAAGTTCTCTCTGCTCCCGAGCGGTCATCGTGCGGCTCGCCGAGTACTGATCCGCCGCGAATTTTGGCAGTTGTGCCGTGCCGAACATGGCCTCGTCGCGCACCAGGAGCGGCGGATCGACCTCGGTGTAGCCGTGCTCGTCGGTGTGGAGGTTGAGCATGAAGTTGGCGAGCGCGCGCTCCAGCCGGGCAAGTGCGCCTTTCAGCACCACGAAGCGGGCGCCCGACAGCTTGGCCGCGGTCTCGAAGTCCATGAGGCCCAGCGCCTCGCCGATCTCGAAATGCTGTTTGGGCTCGAAATCGAAATTGCGCGGGCTCCCGACCTTGCGCACTTCCACATTGGCGGTCTCGTCCGGCCCCT
>CAYWVA010000191.1:0-5394 GCA_964461545.1 uncultured Rhizobiaceae bacterium
TGTTCACCTTGAGCTTCCGCGAGCCGTTCATCGCCCAGCGCTACCTCGCCGACGTGCGAAAAGGCGACAAGCGCATCATTCTGGTGGACGGCGAGGCGGTGGGCGCCATCAACCGCGTCCCGGCGATCGGCGAGCACCGCTCGAACATGCACATTGGCGGGCGCCCCGAGCCGTCCGAACTCACCGACCGGGACCTGGAGATCTGCGCCGCCATCGGCCCCGACCTCAAGGCGCGCGGCCTGATCTTCGTCGGCATCGACGTCATCGGCGACTATCTCACCGAGATCAACGTCACCTCGCCGACCGGCATCCGCGAGATCAAGCGCTTCGGCGGCCCCGACATCGCCGGCCTCATCTGGGAGGCGATCGAAGAGCGGCGCGGGTGAGGGCTACTCCGGTGTCCCGTAGCCCCCGCCGCTCGGCGTTTTGATGATGATGGCATCGCCGGGCTCGGCCATCGTCTGGTCGCAGCCCTCCAAACGCTCCATGCGCCCGTCGGCCCGCCTGACCCAGTTTTCCCCGCATTCGCCCGGGCCCCCGCCCTCCAGGCCGAAGGGCGGCACCCGGCGATGGCCGGTCAACAGCGACACGTCCATGGGCTCCAAAAAGCGCATGGTGCGAACCGTGCCGTCGCCGCCATTCCACTTGCCCCGGCCGCCCGAGCCGCGGCGCACCGAGAAGCTTTCGAGCACGACCGGGTAGCGGAACTCCAGGATTTCGGGGTCGGTCAGCCGGGTATTGGTCATGTGGGTGTGGACCGCAGAGGTGCCGTGGAAGCCGGGCCCGGCGCCCGAACCGCCGCAGATCGTCTCGTAATACTGGTGGCGATCGCTGCCGAAATTGAAGTTGTTCATGGTGCCCTGGGCGGCGGCCAGCGCGTTCAGCGCCCCGAAAAGCGTGTCGGTGACGGCCTGGCTGGTCTCGACATTGCCGGCCACCACGGCGGCGGGGTATTTGGGCGACAGCATCGAATCGGCGCCGAACACGATGTCGATGGGCTTCAGGCAGCCGGCGTTCATCGGGATATTGTCGTCCACCATGCAGCGGAACACATAGAGCGTGGCGGCGCGGGTGACGGGCCGCGGGGCGTTGAAGTTGCTCGGTTGCTCGGGGGCCGTGCCGGAAAAATCGACGGTCGCCGAGCGGCGCTTGCGGTCCACCGTGATCTTGACCCGAATGAACGTGCCCTGGTCCATCTCATAGGCGAATTCGCAGTCGTGCAGCGCGTCAATCACCCGGCGCACGCTTTCCTCGGCATTGTCCTGCACGTGGCCCATATAGGCTTTGACCACCTTGAGACCGAACTGGGCGAGCATTTCTCTCAGCTCGTGGACGCCCTTCTCGTTGGCCGCCACCTGGGCCTTGAGGTCGGCGATGTTCTGGGCCGGGTTGCGGCACGGGTAGGGCCCCGAGGTGAGGAGGTCATGAAGCTCCTTCTCGCGAAAGCGGCCGCGGTCGATCATCTTGAAGTTGTCGATAACCACGCCTTCTTCTTCGATCGAGGTGGCGCGCGGGGTCATCGAGCCCGGCGCCTTGCCGCCGACATCGGCGTGATGGCCGCGCGACGCGACATAGAACAGGATCGACTTGCCCGGCTTGTCGAACACCGGCGTGACGACGGTAATGTCGGGGAGGTGGGTGCCGCCGTTATAGGGCGCGTTGAGGACATAGACGTCGCCGGGGCGCATCTTCGGGTTCTGGGCGATGATGGCCTCGACGGATTTGTCCATCGAGCCCAAATGCACCGGCATATGCGGGGCGTTGGCGATGAGCTGGCCTTGGGCATCGAACACGGCGCAGGAAAAATCGAGCCGCTCCTTGATGTTGACCGAATAGGCCGTCTTCTCGAGAGTCACCCCCATCTGCTCGGCGATCGACATGAACAGGTTGTTGAACACTTCGAGCATCACCGGATCGGCCTTGGTGCCGATGGCCATGCGCTTGGGAAGCGCCTTCTTGCGCTCAAGCACCAGATGGCGCTTGGGGGTGATCTCGGCCGCCCAGCCGTCCTCCACCACGGTGGTGTTGTGGGGCTCCACGATCAGCGCCGGGCCCGTCACCTTGTGGCCCGGTTCCAGTTGCTCGCGGTCATAGACGGGGCAGGTGCGCCACTCGCCGCCGGAGAAGACACGGGTGCGGTCGACCGGCTTGGCGCGCCCCTTGACGGGCTTGTGTGAGCGTTCCCTGGCCTTGGAGCCGCCACCGACCCCTTCCACCGAAAGCGCCTCGACCATGATGTCCTTTTCCGGCGTGGTGAAGCCGAACTGGGCCTTGTGGGCGCGCTCGAAGGCCTTGCGCATGGCTGCAAGCTCGCCCTGCGTCACAAACAGCGCGGTGTCAGTGCCGGCATAGCGCAAGTGGGCTCGCGCAAACGTCCTGGCTGCCTTTGCCGTGATGCCCTGGGCCTTGAGCTCGGCGAGGCACTCGCGGCCGAGCCGGCGGGCGACGTCTTTGACCTCGCGCATCACACCGCGTTCGAGCTTGCGCTCGATGGCCTGGGAGCGGTTGGCGCGGATGTCGGCGAGCCCCATGCCGTAGGCCGACAGAACGCCGGCCAGCGGATGGATGAGGATGGTCTTCATGCCCAGCGCATCGGCGATCAGGCAGGCATGCTGGGCGCCGGCGCCGCCGAAGCAGTTGAGCGCGTAGCGGGTCACGTCGTAGCCGCGCTGCACGGAAATCTTCTTGATGGCGTTGGCCATGTTCTCCACCGCGATGGTGATGAATCCTTCCGCCACTTGTTCGGCCTTGCGGCCGTCTCCGATCTCCTCGGCGAGCGCGGCAAAGGCTTCAGCGACCGCGCCGGTGTCGATCGGCTCATCGCCCCTGGGGCCGAACACCTTGGGGAAGTGGCCGGCATGGATCTTGCCGAGCATCACATTGGCATCGGTCACCGCCAGCGGCCCGTTGCGGCGGTAGCACTTGGGACCGGGATTGGCGCCAGCCGAATCGGGGCCGACACGGAAACGCGCTCCGTCGTAATGCAAGATCGAGCCGCCGCCGGCCGCCACCGTGTGGATGCGCATCATCGGGGCGCGCATGCGCACGCCCGCCACTTCGGTCTCGAAGGCGCGCTCGAACTCGCCGTCGAAATGGGTGACATCGGTCGACGTGCCGCCCATGTCAAAGCCGATGAGCTTCTTCAACCCGGCTATGCGGCCGGTCTCCACCATGCCGACGACGCCACCGGCCGGCCCCGACAGGATCGCGTCCCTACCCTGGAACAGGTGCGCCGCGGTGAGCCCGCCCGACGACTGCATGAACATGAGTCTGGGGCTTCTTTCCCCACCGCCTGCCAGCTCGGCCTCCACCTGCTCGACATAGCGCCGCAGGATCGGCGACAGATAGGCGTCGACCACCGTGGTGTCGCCGCGCCCGATGAGCTTCATCAGCGGCGAGGTCTCGTGCGACACCGAGATTTGGCTGAACCCGATGTCGCGGGCGAGGGCGGCAACCGCCTTTTCGTGCGCGTCGTAGCGATAGCCATGCAAGAACACGATGGCCACCGCCCGGATGCCGGCGTCATAGGCCGCCTGCATGCCGGCGCGCGCCCCATCGAGGTCGAGCTTCACCAGCACCTCGCCCTCGGCACTCACCCGCTCGTCCACCTCCACCACGCGCTCATAGACCAGTTCCGGCTTGATGATGTGGCGGTCGAACAGGCGCGGGCGCGCCTGGTAGCCGATTTCGAGGGCATCGCCGAAGCCTCTGGTAATGACCAGCAGGCACCGGTCGCCCTTGCGCACGAGCAGCGCGTTGGTGGCGACCGTGGTGCCCATCTTGACCGCGGCGATGCGGCGCGGCGGGATCCGATCGCCGGCCTCGAGTCCCATCAAATCGCGGATGCCCTGGATGGCGGCGTCGCTATAGGCTTCCGGATTGTCCGACAATAGCTTGTGGGCGACGATGCGGCCGTCCGGCGTCTCGGCCACCACGTCGGTAAAGGTGCCGCCGCGGTCGATCCAGAATTGCCAGTTGCCTGAGGCCATGACCCCTCTCCCAAGTCCCCGATCCGCGCTCGGTTATGGCGTCTTGCGGCAATTCGGGCAATGATGGCGTCGGCAAATCATCACCTGCGGAACAGGGGGCATTCATGGAGTACGTCAATCTCGGCCGTTCGGGCCTCAAAGTGTCGCGCATCTGCCTGGGGTGCATGAGCTACGGATCGTCGAAGTGGCGCCCCTGGGTGCTGGATGAGGCCGATGCCAAGCCGTTCTTCGCCCGGGCGCTCGAGGCCGGCATCAATTTCTTCGACACCGCCGACTTCTATTCGCTCGGGCGCTCAGAAGAGGTCACCGGCCGCCATCTCACCGACATGGCGCGGCGCGACGACGTGGTGATCGCCACCAAGGTCGGGCTGCCGATGGGCGACGACCCCAATGCCAAAGGTCTGTCGCGCAAGCACGTTGCGCAGTCCATCGACAACTCGCTGAGGCGCCTGAAGACCGATTACGTCGACCTCTACCAGATCCACCGCCTCGACCGTCACACCCCGATCGAAGAGGTCTGCGAGGCGCTCGACGATGTGGTGCGCTCAGGAAAGGCGCTTTACATCGGCGCCTCGTCCATGTGGGCCTGGGAGCTCATGAAACTCCTTGGCCTGCAGGAGCGCGACGGGCTTGCCCGCTTCGTGTCGATGCAGAACCACTACAACCTGCTTTACCGCGAAGAAGAACGCGAGATGATGCCGCTATGCCAGGCCGAAGGTCTGGGCGTCATTCCGTGGAGCCCGCTGGCCCGCGGCGTGCTGGTGCGGCCGCCGGGCGGGGCCACGGCCAGGGCGGGCTCGGATGCCTACGTGCCGCGGCTCTATGGCGAGGGCCACGAGCAGCGCATCATCGGGCGCGTCGAGAAGGCGGCTGAGCGGTTGGGGAAACCGCAGGCGCAAGTGGCGCTCGCCTGGCACTTCACCAAGCCGTGGGTCACTGCGCCGATTGTCGGCGCGACGCGCATTGAACAGCTCGACGACGCCATCGCCGCGGCCTCCCTCAAGCTCGATCAGCGCACCGTCGCCGACCTGGAAAAGCATTACCGTCCGCGGCCCGTCGCAGGGCTGGATTGAGGCCAGGCCGGGCGGCGCGCTTGAACCCGACCGCGCCAGGCACTACCAAAGCGCCTCGACCGGTTGTCCAGCAAGGCCCTGCCCATGAACGAAATGAACGCCCGCGCAACAGACCGCAGAAAGCTCATCCGCGGCGCCAGCGGGGAGTGGGAAGTGGTCGTGGGCATGGAGGTGCATGCCCAGGTGATCTCCAGCGCCAAGCTGTTTTCCGGCGCAAGCGCCGCCTATGGCGGCGAGCCCAACCACCATGTGTCACTGGTCGATGCCGCCATGCCCGGCATGCTGCCGGTGATCAACCGGTTCTGCGTCGAGCAGGCGATCCGCACCGGGCT
>CAYWVA010000192.1:0-5384 GCA_964461545.1 uncultured Rhizobiaceae bacterium
ACGACCTGCACCGTGTCGCCGATGATCAGACCAGCCGGCAGCTCGCCATCGGCCTGCAGGGGCGGGGCGGGCGCCTCGACGTCCTCGACGCCGCGCATCCGGTTGAACAGGCGCTTGAACATGCTCATGAGACAAGCGAACCAATGAGATGATCGCTGCCGCGGCCGACGATCCTGGCTCGCTGCAGGCACCCCGGTACACCGTCGCCTGCGAACCGCACGGCTGCATAGTGCGGCGTACGCCCCAGCCCGTCGTTTTCCACCAGGACCTCGCGGGCAGCGCCGACCTCGCCGTCGAGGAAACGGGCCAGTGCTGTAGCGCCGGTCTCGCGCAGGCGACGGGCGCGCTCGCGCACCACCTCGCGCGGCAACTGCGGCATACGGGCCGCCGGCGTACCGGGGCGCGGCGAGAACGGGAACACATGCAGGAAGGTCAGTTGGCAGTCGTCGATGAGCTTGAGCGAATTGTCCGCCATGGCGTCGGTCTCGGTCGGGAAACCGGCAATCAGATCGGCCCCGAACACCGCATCGGGCCGCCGACGCCGCACTTCGGTGCAAAACGCTGCGGCCTGGGCGCGCGTATGACGGCGCTTCATGCGCTTGAGGATCAGGTCGTCGCCCGACTGCAGCGACAAGTGGAAGTGCGGCATGAGGCGCTCTTCTTCGGCAATGGCGGTGAACAGCTCTCGATCGGCTTCGATGGTATCGAGCGAAGTCAACCGCAGCCGCTTGAGCTCCGGGACCGCCTTGAGGATCCGCCGCACCAGGCCGCCCAGTGTCGCAGCACCGGGCAGGTCGGCGCCATAGGCCGTGATGTCGACGCCGGTCAGTACGACTTCGGGAATACCATTGCCCACCAAACGGCGCACCTGGTCCACGACGGCGCCCGCCGGCACCGAGCGCGAGTTCCCACGGCCAAATGGGATGATGCAAAATGTGCAGCGGTGGTCGCAGCCGTTCTGCACCTCGATGAAGGCACGCACCCGCTCTCCAAAGTCGTCGATCATGTGGGCAGCACTTTCACGCACCGACATGATGTCGTTGACCTTGGCCTTGGCCTCCCCGGCAAGGCCGAAGTCGGGCAGGTAGCTTTCGGCGCGAAGCTTTTCGGCATTGCCGAGCACCAGGTCGACCTCCGGCATGGCGGCGAAGCGTTCAGGCTCGATCTGGGCAGCACAGCCGGTGACGACGATGCGCGCCGAGGGATTGGCCTTGCGGGCCCTCCGGATCGCCTGTCGGGCCTGTCGCGTCGCTTCCGCCGTAACGGCGCAGGTGTTCAAGATGATGGCGTCGCCGGCTCCGCCGGCCATCGCCTGGGTCCGCATGACTTCGGACTCATAGGCATTGAGACGGCAGCCAAAGGTGATCACCTGCGGGGCGCTCATGGGACCCCTCCGATCAGGTTCGCAGGCAGACTGCCGGTGAATTCGTAGGCCACCGGACCGGTCATTACAATATGATCGTCAGCCTCGCGCCACTCGATCTCAAGATCGCCGCCGGGCAGTGTGACCCGCACGGCTCGTCCTGTCAGCCGCTTCCTGGCTGCCGCGACCGCGGCGGCGCAGGCCGCCGTGCCGCAGGCCCGGGTGAGTCCGGCACCGCGCTCCCAGACCTTCAGCACAAGGCGTCGGTTGTCGCGTACCTGGCAGAGCGAAATGTTCGCCCGCTCGGGAAACAGCGGATGAAACTCGAGCATCGGACCGAACCTTGCGAGGTCATGAGCCTCCACGTCGTCCACCCAAAAGATGCAATGCGGGTTGCCGACATTGACGACCGAGGGCGAATGCAGAACGGGAGCGTCGATCGGCCCCACCTGGAGTTCGATGGCGCGGGTATCGTGGAAAGGCTCGGAAAGCGGTATCTGCTCCCAGCCGAAGCGAGGGACGCCGATGTCGACGCTGACCAGCCCTTTCGAAGCGCGGGTGCAGACGAGACGGCCACCATCGGTGTCGATGGTGACGGTGTTGCGGCCGGTCTCATCGAACAGCAGGTCGGCGATACAGCGCGACGCGTTTCCGCATGACTCGACCTCGCTGCCGTCGCTGTTCCAGATGCGCATGCGCACGTCTGCAGTTCTTGAGTTCTCCATCACGATCACCTGATCGCAGCCGATACCTGTCTGGCGATCTGCGATGGCGCGCGTGTGCGAAGGTGACAAGGCAACTGCATCGCGGCGGCCATCGACCACCACGAAATCGTTACCAAGCCCGTTCATCTTGCGAAAGGCAATGCTCGAGAGCGCCGTCATCTGGCGCCTTATATGGGATCAACCGGCCAAAAGGCCAGGGTCGCTGGCCTCAGCGACCCTGGCGGCAATCCATACAGGTCCGGCCGTGGAACTCCTACGATTCACACCTCATGGAACGCGGCAGGGCCGCCACACGCCGCTATATGCCAGGAACAAACCGGTGGCCGGATTGAAGCTGCGATACTTCCTGGAGCAATAGTCTATCCATGCCGGCGATCCCGGCACAAGGGCCGTAGAATAGACCGGTCCTGCGTAAGAGTACGAGTGGTACGGGTAATAATACGGCGCAGCCAGGAACGGCACCCCCAGACCGAAGCCAAGGCTGATATGGGGGCCGCGACGATGCCCGTGCCGGTGACGGAACGACCTATGAGTCCGAAAGTGTCTCCCGCTTCGGTAGGATCTTCCGCTTCGGTAGGACCTTCCGCTTCGGTAGGACCTTCCGCTTCGGTACTGGGCCTGAACCACATTGCTTTCTGTATCGATAGTCATAATTCGGCTGGGAATCGGCTGGGCATCGGCAGGCAATCCGGTAAAGCCGAGAGCCACTCCGGCCACCAGCGACGCCGCCGTCCACTTGGCAAGAGAGCTAAATTTCATGACGCAATCTCCTTGGGATAGCAGCGGAGCAAATCACCCCGCCACAGTCTGGAGGAACGCTTCTGGCTGCTGAAGGGTTCCAAAAGCATGAACCTAGGACGCAATTGACGGCTCTACCTCAGACCTGCCGTCGGGTAGTTCGGATCGGAGGCGGCTGGTCAAACTCATCGGGTCAACCGTGCGGCTCAACCGCATCGGGCCGCGCCTCCATCTCCCGAAGCTCGGTCTTGAGCACCTTGCCGTAGGCGTTCTTGGGCAGATCAGCGACGAAGCGATAGGCCTTGGGGCGCTTGAAGCGCGCTAGATGTTCGAGGCAGAAACTGTCGAGGGACTCTGCGCTGGGCTGCTGGCCGTGTTTGGCGACCACGTAGGCGACCACGACCTCGCCCCACTTCGGATCCGGCCGGCCGATGACCGAGGCCTGGGCGACGCCGGGGGCGCGCATGAGCACTTCTTCGACCTCGCGCGGATAGACGTTGGCACCGCCCGAAATAATGAGGTCCTTGGACCGCCCGGTGATGGTGAGATAGCCGTGGACGTCGAAAGACCCGATGTCGCCGGTATGGAGCCAGCCACCCTTGAGCGTCGCTTCGGACGCTTCCCGGTTGTGCCAGTACCCTGCCATCACCGTGTCGCCGCGGCACACGATCTCGCCCGGCTCGCCAACCGGCACCGGACTGTCCTCGCCGTCCACCACCTGGACCTCGACGCAGGAGTCTGCCACGCCGGCGGTGCCGAGGCGCTCGTGCCAGCGCGGATGATGGCGATCCGCGTGATCCTCCCGCGACAAATGCGTGATGGTCATCGGGCTCTCGCCCTGGCCATACAGCTGGGCGAGTTTCGGTCCGAAACGACCGAGTGCGGCGAGTGTGTCCTCGACATACATGGGCCCGCCGCCATAGGTGATGAGCTTGAGGTTGGCGGTATCGGAGTCTCCCGCATGGTCGGTGAGCCGGCGCACCATGGTGGGGGCGGCAAACAGCGTAAGTCCCGGCCAGCAGGGCATCAGGGATAAGATCTCGTCCGGTGCAAAGCCGCCCGATTCGGGCACCACGTTGCAAGCGCCGGCCGCAACATGTGGCAGTATCCACAGGCCCGATCCATGGCTCATCGGCGCGGCGTGGAGAATGGCGTCACCCTGCGCAATGCGGTCGAAATCGACGAAATAGTTCAACGTCATGACGGCGAGGTTGCGATGGGTGAGCATGGCGCCCTTGGGCTGGCCTGTGGTGCCTGAGGTATAGAACAGCCAGGCGAGATCTGACGGTGCAACCTCGGCCATGGCAAAGGCATCGCTGTCGAGCAGCTTGCGATGATCCGGCCCGCCCGCCTTGATGAGATGCTTGAGGCCGGGCGCGGCTGCCGCTTCGACGCTGGACACAAGATCGGCGGTTGCGAAGCACGCCTTGGCGCCCGAATGGTCGAGGATATAGCGCATTTCGGCCGGGTGGAGCTTGGCATTGACCGGCACCGCGGCGAGCCCCGCGTGCCAGCAGGCGAACAGCGCCTCAACGTAATCGGGCACATTGCCCATGACCAGCGCCACCCGGTCGCCGGCTTCCAGTGCAAGATCGTGCCTGAGCCCGCCCGCCAATCTGGCCACTCTGACGGAGAGCCCGGCATAGTCCAGAACCGGTCTTGATCCGAGCCCGAGAGCCGGCCGGGTGGCGAATTCATGGCCGGCCCGCCGGAGCCAGTGGGCGAGATTCATCGCTCCGCCAGCGGCAGGGTGAACAGACGGCCGAACTGGGGCAAAGTATCCTGCACTCCGGCCAGCCTCAATGCATGCCAGGCCATGGCATGGTTCGACGAGGTGATGGGCAGCCCGATGCCTTCTTCGATAGCGGCGGCGGCTTCGGCAAGCCTGACGGACGTGCACGACACGAATACCGTGTCGATTTCGGCTCCGGCGACGATGGCCTCGATGCCGGCCTTGATCGAGGCCGGTGAGACGCGCGCCACGACGGCATCGTTCTCCTCGTTGAATGAGCCGAACACCGGCACCTCGAAGCCACGGCCGCGGATGTAGTCGGCAACGATGCGGTTGACGTCGGCGCGATAGGGCGTGAGCACGCCGATACGGCGCGCTCCCATGGCCCGGAAAGCAGCAAACGCGGCAGTTATCGGGGTGGTGCAGCGGGCCTTCGGCCGGACGGTGCGAATCTTGTCGAACACCTTGTCTTCGCCGATGGCCATCGAGGCGGACGTGCAGCCATAGGCGACGACGTCAAGCTCCGAACCCGGCAGGATGAGGTCGGCCGCCGCCGCGATTCGCGGCTCCATGGCCCGCAGCGTCTCCGGCGTGATCGTGGTGTCGTTGAAGATGCGGCTCTGGTAGAGCGCCAAGCCCGGCAGCGCGGCGAACACGGCCCGCCATTCGTGCTCGATGGTATAGTCGGTGGCAAGCACGATGAGCCCGATGCTGCCGCGGCTCGCAATGCCGCCGTCGGTCTCGAACGGCAGGTGCTCGATCAGGATCATGCCGTCTTGGGATTGCGGGGCGACAGCAGGTGTGGCCATGGTTGTCCTCCGGTCCA
>CAYWVA010000193.1:0-5362 GCA_964461545.1 uncultured Rhizobiaceae bacterium
GGCCAGGGTGGCGGCCAAGGCGGCGGCCAGGGTGGCGGCCAAGGCGGCGGTGGTGGTGGCGGCGGCGACTAGACCCCGCCGATAGACAAATCGTTGCGGTGGCAGCCTCTGCCACCGCAGCACATACGTGCGCGAGAGGGTTCGCCCCCTTTAGCGAGTGACCGACGCAAAAGCTGCCGGGGTTCGTGGACGTGATATCGAAGGTGAAAAGACACCGCCAGAAAGGCGTCCCCCTGCAGCGCACGGGGTCAGCGCCAGGAGGCCGTCCTCAACAGCTGATCCCGGGCCATGAATCGAAGGACCTCAATTCAAGAGAGGTCACTCCACTTCTATGCCGGCGAGTAGCGGAAGCAAGTCTGAGTCATCTCTTCAAGTTACTGCAGCCCAGCGGAAGATTTATCTATTCACACCAGTTGGGGGACACGACGAAGCAGGAATCAGGCTACAATATTCTTCGGCACTGCGGAACAGTCTGGTTCATGTGTCTTGCCATAAGAGGCTTGAAGCTCAACTTATCAAGGGAGCAGACATCGGCCTTGGCTCGCGCTGTCAGGTACGTTATCGACAGATTACGCAGACCACCGTGGTTGAATAGCCCGTTGCCCTGCCTCGGCTTGGTTACCCGCGACAGTGTCAAGCTCGGAGGAGTGGGCTTGACCATTGTGATGCTGCACGAATATAATGGGATTTCCAAGGATAACTGTGTCATTCGCCATAATTTTAATAATGAATTAGAATTAATAATCGCACAGCTGGAAAATTACGCTCTAGCTCAGATTGAGTCTGGAGATTTCATTCACAAACGAGACTTCAAGACGGGTCGCATCCTTGATTTTCGAAGCGAATATTACACTGGAGAGGCGCTCTTCGGCCTCATGCATGGATCCCGCCGCTCGCCACTTCTTCGAAATGTTGCAGAAGGCCTGATGCAAAAGAACTATGGTGTCGATGTTCAAAGCCACTGGATGGCCTATGCGGCGTGCAAGGCCGCAGAACGCGGGATGGCTGATCCGAAGATTGTCAACGCGTACATGATCGCACTGATTGACAACATCGTCCGCAACCCAGCCTATCGCCGCCGAAACGCGTCGACGCCGATCGCCTGTCGGAGTGAAGCCCTGTGTTGCTTTCTTGAGCTTTCGCGCAGCCTTGGACCGCTCAGGCACCCGTTCCCGTCCGAACTGGTCGAGGCGGCAAGAACGGCTGCCACTGAAAACCTGCGCCTTCAACTTCAGTGGTACCAGGCTGGCCAGTTCCGGCGCGGCAATGATGACGACAGGGTTCAGATTGACTATGTGCAGCACAACGGCACGGCCTTTCTCAATTGGTATCTGCTGCACGGCACGTGACGTGCCGGTCCGGTGGCGAGGCGGAGCGGAGCTGGGCCTCGACGGGGAACCTGCTTGGCGCGGCCGGCGTTCACCACAATGTCAATACGCGCGGTGGTGGGGCGGATCGACTGTGTCACCATGAAATGGGTTTTCGCCTGCATGACGCGGCCCCGGGGCGACCGAGGCCCGCAACAGCGGCTCCAGCCCCGGAAACGAGGCGTCGCCGCTCGTGCTTGTTGCAAAACCAAGTGAATCGGTTAGGACGGTAGGGAGGTAACACCATCGTGGCCAATGTAATGGAATCGACAGCTGGACTGAGCCGGGGCGCTTCTTCCCAGAACTGGCCTCGGCGGGCGCTGCGCAACTTCATCCACTTTTTCTCCTATCACTTCATTCTCAAGCGCAAGACCACCCGATGGACGCACGCAGCGGGCTTTCGCCTGGTCGTGCGTCCCACCGTGTTCCACCCGCGCTTTTTCGTCACCAGCAAGTTTTTTGCGCGCTTCATCGGCCGGCTCGATCTGAGCGGCAAGCGTGTCGCAGACGTCGGCACCGGGACCGGCATCCTGGCGCTGGCCGCGGCCCGGGCCGGAGCGGCCAACGTGGTGGCCATCGACATCAACCCCAATGCTGTTGCGGCGGCGACGGAGAACGCCCGGGCCAACGGGCTCGATGAGCGCGTCAGCGCCATATGCTCCGATCTGCTCAGCGAGATCGAGCCGGGTCCGCAGTTCGATGTGATTTTGTCGAATCCGCCGTTTTTCCCCGACGAACCGCGCGATATAGCCGATCGGGCCTGGAATGCCGGGCCGGATTACCGCGACATTGCGGCCTTCTTCGACCAGGCACGCGAGCGGTTGAAGCCCGGCGGGTCCATCTATCTGCTGCTGTCGTCGGACTGCGATCTCGACAAGATCGGCACACTCATCAAAGACGCAGGATTTGGCGCCCGCCTCGCCGACCGGCGTTCCATCGTCTTTGAGGCGTTCGATATCTACGAACTGACGACGCCGGCAACGACAGAAGCTCACGTCGCGGCAGGATAGGCGACGATGACCCCGTGGCCGGCTTCAAGGGTCACGTCCACGGGCCCCAGCGACACGTTCGACAGCGTCAGGGTGCTGCCGAACAGGACGTGGCGTTTGTCCAGCGGCCACCGCACGCCTGTCAGGCTCAAGTCTTTGAGATCGGATAGGGCGATGAGGCTCAGCCGGCTTCCCGAGGGCAGGTCGAGGCGGTGGCGGCCGGGGATCAGCGGATAAGCTTCCTCGTAGCCGCTTGTCACCATGGCCGCCAGCCCCTCGCGGGCGAGCTTCACCGCCAGCATGACGTGTGACAGCGCATGGTCGCTCTGGCCGCCGAAGCCGCCGACCAGCACCATGTCGTTGGCGCCGCGCCGTACCGCGGCATCGACGGCAAGCTCGCTGTCGGTTGCGTCCTTGGCCTCAGGGTAGACCTCGCGCTCGACGGCCGCGTGGCGCGCCATCAGTTCAGGCGAGGCGGAGTCGAAATCGCCGACCCACAGCTCGACATCGAGCTTCAGCGTCTCGGCATGGGCCATGCCGTTGTCGGCGGCAATGACGCGGGTGCAGGCCACCTGGCTCAACAGCCGGGCGGTGGGCGTCACGTGACCGCTGACGAGGATGGAGAATCGGGCCATGGGTCGCCCCATCGAGCCTCAACACGGGATTGCGCGCAAGGCTTTAGTTGCCTAAACTTCGCGCCTTGCTCAACGGGGTGCCCTTTGCGGGCTGAGAGGCGACGACGCCAACCCGATGAACCTGATCCGGGTAATGCCGGCGGAGGGATTGTGAGCCTTGCGTAGTCGCCCCTCATCCGCCGGCCCGGAACCCAAGGAGGTGATGATGCGCAAACTTGTTCTTTCCCTTGCTCTGGTTCTCGCCACCGCCACATCCGCTGCCGCCGAGCAGCGGCTGGTGGTCTACACTTACGAAAGCTTCGTCGCCGACTGGGGGCCGGGGCCGGCGATCAAGGAGGCGTTCGAAACCGAATGCGACTGCACGCTCGAATGGGTCGGGGTCCAGGACGGGGTGGCGATCCTGACCCGGCTCAGGATCGAAGGTGAAAACGCCCGCGCCGACATCGCGCTGGGCCTCGACCAGAACCTGATGGTGGAGGCGAGGCAGACCGGCCTGTTTGCGCCGCACGATGGTGCGACCGACAACATCGCCGTGCCCATCGAATGGACCGACGATGTTTTCCTGCCCTATGACTACGGTCATTTCGCCGTGGTCTATGACCGCGAAGCGGTGTCGGAGCCACCCAGGAGCCTCGAAGAACTGGTCAGCGGCGATCCGAACCACAAGATCGTGCTGCAGGACCCGCGCACCTCGACCCCCGGCCTCGGCTTTGTGCTGTGGATGAAGGCGGTTTACGGCGATGAGGCGGAAGCGGCCTGGGAGCGCCTGCGGCCGCGCGTGCTCACCGTGACGCCCGGGTGGAGCGAGGCCTATGGGCTGTTCACCCGAGGCGAAGCGCCGATGGTGTTGAGCTACACGACGTCGCCCGCTTATCACATGATCGAGGAGGAGACCGAGCGCTATGCCGCGGCAGCCTTCGAGGAGGGCCACTACATTCAAATCGAGGTGGCCGGGCGGCTGCAGGCGTCGCAGAACCCGGAGCTGGCGCGCCAGTTCCTCGCTTTCATGTCCGGGCCTGGCTTTCAGGACCACATCGCGACCAAGAACTGGATGTTCCCGGCCGGGCAGACGTCGGAGCCGCTGCCGGATGCCTTCGACCGGCTGGTGAGGCCGCAAACCACCCTGATGCTGCCGCCCGAGGACGTGGCGGAGAACCGGCGTCAGTGGATCGACGAATGGCTGGCCGCCATGAGCCGGTGAGGCGGGGTGCCCGGGTGGCAACCCCCTCTCCCAGACAAGGGGAGGGGTGAGAGGGGATCGATGTGGGCCGTTCCCGCAGAAACCTGACACGCCCGTCAACCCCCACCCGGCCCTGTGGGCCGACCTCCCCCTTTCTGGGGGAGGTATGCCGCACTGCCAGCCGATGATCCAGAAATCGGGGGCGCTCATTGCCGGCGGGCTGGCGCTAGGGGCCATTGTCGCCGTCATGGCCGGGGCGCTGGCAGCCCTGGCGCTCACCGCGCTTGCGCTGCCGGGCGACGGCCGAGCGGTGATCGATGCCTATTTCTGGCGGGTGGTGCGCTTCACGGTGCTGCAGGCGGCCCTATCGACCCTGCTGTCGATGGCTTTTGCGCTTCCTGTGGCGCGGGCCCTGGCGCGCCGTCCGCAGTTTCCCGGCCGCCGGGCGATCCTCAATCTGTTTGCGCTGCCGCTGGCGCTGCCGGCCCTCGTCGTCGTCCTCGGGGTGGTGGGCCTGTGGGGCCGGCAGGGCTGGATCAACCGCGGCCTGGGGCTGTTGGGGCTGGAAACCGGGCTCGACATTTATGGCCTTCAGGGCATTCTCATCGCCCATGTGTTCTTCAACATGCCGCTGTCGGCGCGCCTCATGGTTGCCCATCTCGACCGCATCCCCGGCGAAACCTGGCGCTTGGCGAGCCAGCTCGGCATGACCTCGTCGGCGCTGTTCCGGCTGATCGAATGGCCAGTGTTGCGGGCCGGCCTGCCGGGCATCGCGGCCTTGGTGTTCATGCTGTGCGTGGCAAGCTTCACCGTGGTGCTGACGCTCGGCGGCGGACCGGCGGCGACGACCATCGAGGTGGCCATCTACCAGGCGCTCAGGTTCGAGTTCGATCCCGGCCGCGCCGTCGTGCTGGCGCTGGTTCAGCTGGCGTTAACGGCGGTGTTCATCACCGCCGTCGGCCGCTTCGCCCTGCCGCTCACCGTCGGGCCCGATCTCGGCCGGGCGGGACTGCGGCCTGACGCAGCGGCGCTTGCCGGCCGCATCGGCGACGCGCTGCTGATCGCTGTGGCGACGGGGTTCCTGGTGTTGCCGCTCGTCTCGGTGGCGCTTGATGCCGTCGCCGCCCCGTTGCTCCGGCTCATGGGCGAGCCGGTGGTGCGCCGCGCCCTTGCGACCAGCCTAGGCATCGC
>CAYWVA010000194.1:0-5298 GCA_964461545.1 uncultured Rhizobiaceae bacterium
GGGCTGATGGAGCGGCTGTTCGAGGCCATCCAGAAGATGCTCAGCCGGGTGAGAGGTGCGCTTTACCTGGCGGTGCTGTTCGTGTCGACGATCTTTGCTGCCGCTACCGGCATCGTCGGCGCCTCGGTGACCATCCTGGGCATCATGGCTGCCAAGACCATGGGCCGGGCCAACTACGACGTTCGCATGTCGGCCGGGTCCATCGCGGCGGGCGGCACGCTCGGAATCCTCATCCCGCCCTCGATCCTGCTCATCGTCATGGGCCCGGTTCTGGAGGTCCCGGTCACCGATCTGTTCGCCGGCGCCATCATTCCCGGCATCATGCTGGCGATCATCTATGCCATCTACACGACGGTGCGCTGCTGGATCAATCCGGCCCTCGGACCGGCCCTGCCGGCGGAGGACCGCGCCACCGACATGATGGAAGTCGGCAAGGAGTTCTTCCTCGGCCTGGTGCCGCCCGCGGCGCTCGTTTTCGCCGCGCTCGGCTCCATCGTGTTCGGCATCGCCACACCGACCGAAGGCGCAGCCTGCGGCGCCTTCGGCGCGCTGGCGCTGACTATTGCCTATGGCAGGATGACATGGCCGAGGCTGGTCAGCGCACTGATCAAGACGCTTGAGATATCGGTCCTCATCCTGTTCCTCATCGCGGCTGCAAACTTCTACGGTGCGGTGTTTTCGCGGCTCGGCACGCCGACAATGCTGACCAACATGCTGCTCGGTTGGGACATCTCGCGCTATGCCATCCTGGCGATCGTCATGGCCGTCATCTTCCTGCTGGGATGGCCGCTCGAGTGGCCGCCCATCGTGCTCATCATCGTGCCCATCCTGATCCCGCTGATCAATGAATTGGCCTTCATCGAGGACCCGCGGGCCAATCTGCTGTGGTTCGGAATCGTCGTTGCGGTCAATTTGCAGACCTCGTGGCTGTCGCCGCCGGTGGCCCTGTCGGCCTACTTCCTCAAGGCAGTGGTACCCCAATGGGACCTGATGGACATCTACAAGGGCATGATGCAGTTCATGGTGCTGCAACTCCTGGGGCTGATCCTTGTCATCGCGTTCCCTGAGCTCGTGCTTTGGCTGCCAAGGACACTTTACGGCTACTAGCGGCTGCCCCGGGAAACAGGAGGAGGACGTGATGCCTGCCGAGCATGTGAAGCGCGCCGCCAAGACGCCGCGATCAGACGAGTCGCAGACGGGCGAGATCGTGGCGGACATGCTCGCCCGGATCGAGGCTGAAGGCGAGGCGGCGGTGCGCGCGTTCGCGGCCAAGCTCGACGACTGGCACGGCGACTTGGTCGTCTCCGAGCACGACCGCGCTGCGGCCGCGGCCTCGGTGCCCGATAGGCTGAAGCGCGACATCGGTTTTGCCCACTGTCAGGTGCGCCGCTTCGCCGAGGCACAAATGAGCACCATCGGCGAAACAACTATCGAACTGATCGACGGTCTGACCGCCGGCCAAAAGAATATCCCTGTGCGCACCGCCGGCTGTTATGTTCCCGGCGGCCGCTACATCCACGTGTGCTCCGCCATCATGGCGGTCACTCCGGCCAAGGTCGCCGGTGTCGACCATGTGATCGCCGCCTGTCCGCCGCGCCCCGGCGTCGGTATCAACCCGGCTGTCCTCTACACCCTTGATCTGTGCGGTGCGGACACGATCCTCAACCTCGGCGGCGTCCAGGCGGTGGCAGCGCTGGCCTTCGGACTGTTCACCGGCAAGCCCGCCGACATCCTGGTGGGGCCGGGCAATGCCTATGTGGCCGAGGCCAAGCGCCTGCTCTACGGGCGCGTCGGCATCGACATGTTCGCCGGACCTTCCGAGATCGCAATCATCGCCGACGACACCGCCGATCCCGAGCTGGTGGCTTGGGATCTTGTCGGCCAGGCCGAGCACGGCGCCACCAGCCCGGCGTGGCTGATCTCGCTCTCGCCGCAGCTGGCTCACCGGGTCCTCGAGCTGGTCCCTGAGCTGATCGCGACCCTGCCGGAGGCGAATGCCCGCAGCGCCGGTGCCGCCTGGACGGACTACGGCGAGATCGTCGTTGCCGCCTCGCGCGAAGAGGCGGTGCAGCTGTCGGACGGCTACGCACCGGAACATCTCGAGGTGCATTGCGCCGATCTCGACTGGTGGCTGGCGCATTTGCGCAACTACGGATCGCTGTTCCTCGGCGAGGAAACCACCGTGGCATTCGGCGACAAGACCTCCGGGCCCAACCACATCCTTCCCACCAAGGGGGCGGCGCGCTACAGCGGCGGGCTGTCGGTCGGCAAGTTCCTCAAGACCGTCACTTGGCAGCGCATGACGCGCGCCGCCAACCCGACGATCGGCGCAACCACCGCGCGCATTTCGCGCCTCGAAGGCATGGAAGCCCACGCCCGCACCGCCGACGTCCGGCTGGCCAAGTGGTTTCCCGGCGAAAACTTCGATCTGACAGTGCCGGAGTAGCGCGGCCATGGCCGCCGGCGAGGTGCTGACCCGGCTGTTCTCGCTGCACGGCCGCGTTGCGGTGGTGACGGGCGCCTCGTCTGGCATCGGACGGCGCATGGCCGTAACGCTCGCCAGTGCGGGCGCCGCCGTCGTGGCGGTGGCGCGGCGGCGCGATGCACTCGACGCACTGGTCGGCGACATCGAGGCCGACGGCGGGCATGCCGCGGCCCACGGCGCCGACCTCGGCGGCATCGACGACTTTGACGCGTTGGCGAACGCGCTGGCCGCACCCTTCGGGGCGCCCGACGTCCTGGTCAACGCCGCCGGCGTCAACCTGCGTCAGCCCGCCGAGGCGGTGACGCTCGCAAGCTGGGACCAGACGCTGCGCCTCAATCTCACCGTGCCGTTCTTCCTGGCCCGCTCCCTGGTGCCCGGCATGCGCGCCAGGGGGCGCGGCGCTATCATCAACTTGGCATCGCTGCAGTCGCTGCGGGCGTTTGCCGACTCCGCCCCCTATGGCGCCTCCAAAGGCGGCATCGTCCAACTGACCCGAGCTATGGCCGAGGCATGGTCGCGCGACGGCATCACCGTCAATGCGATTCTCCCGGGCTTCTTCCCCACCGAACTGACGCGAGCGGTGTTCAGCGACCCTGCCCTGGCCCAGCACCATGCACGCGCAACCGCGATCGGCCGCAACGGCGAACTCGCCGACCTTGACGGCGCCACGATCTTCCTTGCCGCCCCTGCATCGGCCTATATAACCGGCCAGATCCTGCCGGTTGATGGCGGCTACACCGCCAAGTAGGCCACTCCCGCCTGTCCGGATGGAGAGCTGAGAAGCTGATCGATAGGAACCGCCATCATCTGTCTAACCCGATGCGGCGTGTTGGTCGGTTCTGTGAAAAGCGCGCGCCATAGAGCATTTGGCCGAGACCAGCCGAAACAGGGTCGAGTCCCTAAGATACTCCAGTTCACGAGCGGTCTTCAGGTCATGAAGCATCGCTTCCATCGTCGCCTGGCGCCAATTGACCGCCAGCGCCAGTTCAGTCCTGCCGGGGAAAAGCCAAGCGGCCTGAGTTGCGGTGCGCGACGTCTGGGCGGTTGAGGCAATATGGCTCGTGGTTGTCACGGTCATTCCTTCGGCGACGTTGGCCTGATACACAGGGTGGGGGCGCCACACGCCTTGAGCATTCAGCTCAGACAGACCAGAGCGGCGATCCCGATTGCTTGAAAGAGCATCAGCAGTCCGACCCATCGAATGGCCGTGGCAGTTCTCGCGCTCGCAGGGACAGAAGTTTGGTTGGGCATGTTGCCGCCTCCAGGGATTTACATTGGTGGCGATCATAGCAGCCGCAGTTGAAAGCGCCGTCAATCGATGGCCTGGATTCTCCGCGGTCGCGCAGCGCTTGCGTTAACCTTTCCAGATCCGAAAGCCCCAGCCAGCTCGAACCGACATTTCCAGCCGCCTCCGTGTCACCCGTTCACCTTCGGCAGCGGATGGGCGAAGCGGCCTCCTCGGCCTGACGGTCGAACCACAGATGCGGGACGATCTTCTGCATCGTCGCTCCTTCCTCCGCGGGGCTCGCTCAGGCCTCGACGATCATCTCGAAGCCGCCATAGATCAGGCGCTTGCCATCGAAAGGCATCGGGTTGACGCCAGGCTGCAGCCGCGGGTCGGCCATGACCTTCGCCATCCCGGCATCGCGCACCTGGCGTGACGGCCAGATGATCCACGAGAAGATCACCGTCTCGTCCTCCTGGCACTTCACCGCCATCGGGAACGACGTGAGCTTGCCTTCCGGAACATCGTCGCCCCAGCATTCGACGACCTTCAGCGCCCCGTGCTCCTTGAACACGATTGCGCCGTCTTCGGCATGCTTTCGGTAGATCTCGCGGTTCGCGGTGGGAACGGCGGCGACGAATCCATCAACGTAAGTCATGGCAATGCCTCCTTGCGTATTGTCGACGATGAGTGGTGTTACAGTGTGACGGCAGCGCACCGGCGCCGCTGACTAGGCAACAGGTTCATCGATCCCCCACTCGATGCCGAAAGGATCGCGGACCATGCCCCAGCGGTCGCCCCAAAACTGCCGCTCGAAAGGCATGACGACGGTGCAGCCGGCCGCCAGTGCCCGAGACCACCAGGCATCGCCGTCGGCGACCACCAGTTGCAAAGTGAACCCCTGCGGCTTCGCCGCCCCGCTCTCCCAGGGAGCCCGGCAGTCGGTCATCATCAAGGCGCCGCCGTTGATTTCAATCTGGAGGTGCAAGAGGCGGCCGGGATTGCTCTCGTCCGAGTGGCGTCCCGTCTCGCGGGCGCCAAAGGCGCGGGCATAGAATTCCGCCGCCTCGGAGGCGCGGCCGTCGAGACTGAGAGAGGGGATGACTCCGCGCATGACAGCCGGGTCGGGGCGGCTTTTGGCAGCAGTCGAGGTGTCGTCAAGCATCGGCGTCTCCTTCTCCGATTACCTTCATTAGTTGATATCAACATAAATGTGGCCACGTCAAGGCAGGCGAGGGCCTCTGACGAAACGACGCTGCGCCAGTCACCCAACAATCGACTGCAGCGGTCGAAACCGGCATGTTAATTCGTTCGAGAGTTGGCTATGCCTTGGCCGACATGGCCAAGGGACATGGAACTGATATGGTGAAGGCCACGCACACGCGCGACCACCCAGCCGCCGCTACGGCCGAGCCCGGTCGCGCGCGGCATCTGTCGGAGCTGCAGGAGTCCCGCAAGAGCGAGCGTCTCGATACCTCGCCGGCGGTGTCCGACGAGGTCAAGTGTTCGATCTGCTACATGTGCGCCTGCCGCTGCGGCATCAAGGTCCACCTCAAGGACGGCAAGGTCCGCTACATCCAGGGCAACC
>CAYWVA010000195.1:0-5289 GCA_964461545.1 uncultured Rhizobiaceae bacterium
CATCCCAACTGGCGCCGCAAGCTCTCTGTCGGCCTCGAGGACCTCGCCGAGCACCCGCTTTTCAGAGCCCTGTGTGCCGCCATGGCCGCGCAGAGGCCGCGGCGATGACTGCGCCGCGTGCCACTTATCGGCTGCAGTTCCGCGACGGCTTCGACTTTTCGGCGGCCGCCGACATCGCCGGATATCTGGAGCGACTGGGGATAAGCCACGTCTATGCTTCGCCGGTGTTCGCCGCGCTGAGCGGCTCCACCCACGGCTACGACGTGACCGACTTCAACCAGATCGATGCCTCGCTCGGCGGCCGGGCCGGGTTCGAGCGCATGGTCGAGGTGCTCAGGGCGCACGATCTCGGCCTCATCCTGGATTTCGTGCCCAATCACATGGCGGCCTCGGTCGAAAATCCGTGGTGGCGCGATGTGCTGGAGCATGGCCGATCAAGCGTCCACTCGGAAACCTTTGATATTGACTGGCACCGCTTCGATGGTCGCGTTCTCCTTCCCGTGCTCGGCGATCCCTACGGCGCGGTGTTGGAGCGCGGCGAGATCACGGTTGCCTCCGAGGACGGCGAGATCTGGGTGCGCTATTTCGACCACCGCTTCCCGGTGTCGCCCGAGAGCCGGTCGATGCTCCCCGACGCGTCCGACCGCACCGGTCTGCACAGCTTCCTCGAGGACCAGCACTATCGCCTGTGCCACTGGCGCCTGGCGCCCGATGCCATCAACTACCGCCGGTTCTTCGACATCAACGAACTCGCCGTCATTCGCGTCGACAGGCGCGAGGTCTACGACCGGGTGCACAGGCTGGTGTTCGAACTCATCGGCGATCGGTTGATCGATGGCCTGAGGCTCGATCACATCGATGGCCTGAAGGATCCGGCCGGCTATCTGCAGAGCTTGCAGGCCGATGCCTCGGTGGCCCAGGGAAGCGGGCCGTTCTACCTGGTGGTCGAGAAGATCCTCGGCCCCGGCGAGGAATTGCGCAGCGATTGGCCGATTGCCGGCACCACCGGCTATGAGTTCGCCAACCTCGTCACCAACCTGCAGATCGACGCCCGCGGCGGCGCCCAGCTGCGCGACCGCTACCGGGCTTTCACCGGCGATCGCCAGAGCTTCGCCGAAGTCGCCGAGGCGGCCAAGCGCTTCATCATTTCCTTGAGCTTTTCCGGCGAGTTGCGGGCCCTGGTTGAAGTCGCGAACCGGCGTTCGCAGGACGATCTCGTGTCCCGCGACATTGGCGCCGAAGCGATCCGCCGCGCCATTGTCGAGGTGCTGGTGGCGATGCCGGTCTACCGCACTTATGTCAGCCCGCGCGGCGCCAGCTCCGAAGACATCGCCGTGATCGACTCGGTGTGCGCCGCCGCCGGCCAGCGCCTCGGGCAGGAAACCGCCGATGCCCTGGCCTTCGTCCGCCGCCTGTGGAAAGCGGAAGACGGCAATGCCGATTTCGCTATGCGGCTGCAGCAGCTCACCGGCCCGCTGATGGCAAAATCGCTCGAAGACACGGCGTTTTATCGCTGGGTGCCGCTGCTGGAGTTGAACGAGGTCGGCGGCGAGCCCGGCGGAGATCTCGCCTCGATCGGCACCTTCCACACCGACAACCGGCATCGCCTGGAGCGATGGCCGGACGCCCTGCTGACCACCGCCACCCACGACACCAAGCGCGGCGAGGACGCCCGCGCCCAGCTCGCCACGCTGTCCTACGTGCCGCAGGTCTTTGCCCAGGCGGTTGAGCGCTGGTGGGCGCTGCACCAGCCACTGCGCCGGCGGCTCGGCAATCGCGATGTGCCCCATCCCAAGGACGCTTGGCTGTTCTATCAGGCCCTCATCGGGGCCTGGCCTGCCACCCTCTCGCCCGATGACGGCGCCGGGCTGGCCGAGCTGTGCGAGCGCATGCAGCAATACCTCGAAAAGGCCCTGCGCGAGGCCAAGGAGCGGACCCGCTGGACCGACGTCAAGGCCGATTACGAGGCAGCGATGAAGGACTTCGTGGCCTCGGCCCTCGATCCCGGCCGCTCGGCGCAGTTCCTCTCAGACGTGCGCTCTCTCATCGACCTCACCGGCACTGCGAGTACCGCCAATGCACTGGCCCAGCTTTTGTTCAAGCTCACCGCCCCCGGCGTCCCCGATATCTACCAGGGCACGGAGTGGTGGGATTTCAGCCTGGTCGACCCCGACAACCGCCGTCCCGTCGACTACGTCCAGCGCGCCAAGGACCTGGATGACATCGCTGAGAGCGGCTTGACCAAGCAGCAGATGATCCGGGCCGTGCTGGGGCTGAGACGCGCCAACCCGGATCTGTTCGCGCGAGGGCACTATCGCGCCATCGACATCGAAGGCTCAGGCGCCGAGGCTGTGGTCTGCTATGCCAGGACGACCGACAGCCAGGCGCTCATCGTCGGCGCGTTCCGCTATGGCTCGGTTACGCAGAAAATCCTGGCCGGCAGCACCATACCGTTGCCCAACCCGCTTGCCCGATGGCAGTGGTGCGACGTGTTTGGCGGCACTATCCTGCCGGCGGAGTCCTCCCTGGCGCTGGCCCGCCTGTTTAAAGCCCTGCCCGTCGCACTGCTCCACGGGCAAGCTCCCGGCACCTGAGGCGTGTCAGTTCTTGGCGGTGGCGTGCGCGCTCTCTTCGCGCCCGAGATACTGCAGCGTCACCGGGTTCAGATGCGCTTCGAGCCACTTGGCCATCGCTTCTTCCTCGCGCAAGTTTTCCTCCAGCACCCGCTTGCTCTCGGAATCGCCAAGCCGCTCGGCGGCGGCAATCAGGATCTTGTAGGAGGCGATCTCCATATGTTCGAAGGTATAGGTTGCAAGGGCGGCCTTGACTGCCTCATCGCCCACGAACAGGCCGCTCAGGCCCTGGGCCACGCCGAGCATTTTCGCCATGGTATCCTTGATCGTCGAAGGACTGCCCTTGCGCCGCTCAATGCAGCCGCGGACGCGCTCGGCCTGGTGCCGGGTCGCTTCCAGGTGGCGTTCGAGTTGGGCCTTCAGTTCCGGATAGTTGTCCAGGCGGCGCACCACGCTGGAGAGCATTTGCTCGGCCTGCTCCTCCATTGCATGAGCATCGCGCAGCCATCGCATGTATCTTGCTTCCGAATTGGGCATTGGGCAGCTCCTATCCTGGTGCATTGCGGGGTCGGCGCCCGCCGGCTGACCTGCCGCGGGCGCGCCACTCAGCGTTGCGAACGTTTGATGCTGCGAAACGGTTCCGTCCACGACAAGCGGTCAGATGATACCGCCAAGGCCCGCCGGCTTTGTCAACTGCCAACTCGCCGGATCTGCCCGTTTTGCGGTGGCACGGCGGCACGACTGTCGGACCGCCTGGAGGATTGCTCGATGCCGTCGAGCATGCGCATGAGCGCGGTCTCCGCGCCATTAAGGCCGTGGCGCCATTTCGGCCTGAGCAAGGCGGCATCGAGACGGCCGTCTTCGAACCGGTCGACCACCGTCGGATGAATGTAGCTTGAGCGCGCCACTGCCGCGGTGTTGCTGAGCATGGCGCCGACCTCCCTGGCCACTGCCGCAAGGCATTTGCGTCGATGGCGCGCACTGTTGGCGGGACCAAGACTGCACAACAGTTCAAGGGCCCGGGCCGAGGCCCGGAAGGTTCTGAAGTCCTTGGCCGTAATGTCCTGCCCGCTGACCTCGCGCAGATAGGCATTGAGGTCTTCAGCGGTGAGCGGGCGCATGCCGCGGCCGTTGCGCTCCTTGAACAGCCGCGCCCCCGGCACCTCCTTGAGCTTGGCCACGACGCGGGCCAAGCGCCGGTCGACCACCAAAGCTTCAATCTTGCGGCCGCCCTTGCCCCGGAATACGAGCTTCACCTCGTCGCCGGTGACCGTCACGTGCCGTTTCAGCAGCGTTGCGGCCCCTCGCCCGCCCTCATCGGCGGCATAGGCCTCGTGGCCAGCCCGCAGGCCGGCCCGGTCCACCAGTGCTGCCGCGGCGGCGAGCATGGTGTGCCGCGCCACATTGCCATTCGTTCCATTAGCCAGATCGCCGGCAATCGCCTGGCGAAGCTTGTGCAGGCAAAGCCCCAGCCGGCGCAGCCGATCAATCTTGCGGGCAGCGCGAACCTCTTCCCAGGCGGGATGATAGAGGTATTGCAAACGCCCGGCCTCGTCGCGGCCGACCGCTTGCAGATGGGCATTCGCCTCGCCCGCAATCCGCACCTCGCGCCAGGCCGGCGGGATGACCAGCTCGCGGATGCGCCGACGCGTCTGCAGATCGGTCACGATCATCCCGCAGGGATCGCGAAACGTGAAGCCGCGCCCGCAGGCGATCCGCTGGATGACGAGATCCTTGGCCTCAATCTTCTTCAAGCCCAAGCGCCGCAGCAGCCGTCGTTGCCTTTTGTCATCCATGTCTGCGGGCACCAACCCCGACTGGGGCGGAGGGAAACACCGGCAGCCGCCCAATGGTTCCGCGCTGGCGATCGGAACCATCGTTGTCCCGCAGTGTTGAATTGCCAGCGTCAATGCTGCCGTTGTAAAGTGCTGCCGAAGGGAGGGGCTGGCATGGAGCGCCCAGGTCTCCTCGAGTTTGCAGTCTATGGTTTGGTCATCGGCGGGATCGCGTGGTGGGTCTTCGCCCTGCCCCCATTCGCCTACGATCCCGGATCGTCGCGCCCTGCCGACCTGCGTCCGGTCGCAGCGGGCGCTACTTCCGGCTCCGCGGAGCCGTCGGAAGCAGAACCCTCACCGAGCGACACTGCGGCGCAGTCCAGCGAAGAAAGTTCCGACGTCGGCCAGGCGGCACCCGCTTCCGAGGCGGAGTCGCCCCAGTCTGCTCAAACGCAGCCGGACGAGCAGCCCCGGCTCGATCCCCAGCCGAGCCTGTTGGTGGTGACGGCGACGCGCCTCAACATGCGCACCCAGCCCAATTCCAGTTCGCCGCTCGTCGGCTCCTATCCGCGCGGCGCCCTTGTCGAAGAGGTGACCACCCAGGGCAACTGGGTGCTGGTGCGCACCATCGAAGACAACTCGATCGGCTGGATGTATGTCGGTCACCTCGGCAGTGCGGCCGAGAACTGACTTGTGACGCGTCCGTCAATTCGCCACGCACCCGCTCGGCCATGCGGTACTCTTGACAGCGGCCCGGCCGGGCTGCGAGGACTCCGCCATGACTGATCAACCCTGCATCATCACCGTCGCCATCACCGGATCGGTACCGCGCAAGGAGAACAATCCGGCGGTGCCCATCACCATCGCCGAACAGGTCGAATCGACCCAGGCCGCCTTCGAGGCCGGCGCCACCATCGCCCATGTCCATGTGCGCAATGACG
>CAYWVA010000196.1:0-5288 GCA_964461545.1 uncultured Rhizobiaceae bacterium
ACTCCCTCTCATTGGACGCGCCCCCGGGCATCGACGGTGTGCAGCCCCACGACTTCGTGGCCGCGGGCGAGCACCACCGTGTCGACGAGATTGCTCACCGGGCACACGTGATTGGGCAGGATGTGGACACGCTCGCCGACCGCCGGGCGGTCCTCGCAGGCCGAGAGATCGATATGGCCATGCTCTTCAGACAGGGCGGCGATTCGGGCCGCTTCATATTGGCGTACCGCGCCGTAGCCGTCGAGGCCGAGCAAGTCGCTGGTGAGCGATTTCGAGCCGGCGTCAACGATGGCGCGGTCGAACGTGGGACGGCTGACGACCGTCGTCAGAACGGTCAGCGCGCAATCCTCCGGCTGCGCCGTGCCGCGAGCGACCAGAGAACGATCATTGTAGATGTAAGTCCCGGCCCGGTACTCGGTCATCATCTCGAGACCGTCATCGAGCCAAAGGTCGGGAGTGCCTCCCGACGACACGGTATCAACGGCGAGGCCGGCGCGCCTGCAAAGGTCCGTCGCCTCGGCGAGGAACGCCGCCGACACATTGCGCCCGCCGGCCGGCGGATAGGTCATGAGCCCGCGGAACCGCAACCCCGGCGCCCGGTCGATGCTTTCGGCGAGGGCCAGCGCGAAGGCCGGGGCCTGCACGCCGCAGCGTCGCCCGCCGGTGTCGCATTCGACCGCCACGTCGAGCCTGAGACCGGCCGCAGCCATAGCGGCCGAAAGGCCGTCGATCACCGGTTCGCTGTCGGCGACCACCGCTATCCGGCAGCGCCGGGCAAGCCCGGCCAACCGGGACAGCTTATGGCCTCCCAGGATGTTGTAGGTGATGAAAATGTCGTCGATCCCGGCGTCGGCCATGACCTCGGCCTCGGCCAGCTTCTGGCAGGTGATGCCGCAGGCGCCCGCCGCGATTTGGTGCTTGGCCAGCGCCATGAGCTTGTGAGTTTTGATGTGCGGCCGGTTGGCCAGCCCGAGCCGGTCGCAGCGCTCCTGCCAGCGCAGGACGTTGTGCTCGACAACATCGAGGTCGATGACGACGCTTGGCGTGTCGAGTTCGGCAAGCGTCTTAGCGCCGGCCGGAGAGACGTTGGTCAAGTCGATCACGCTTTAGCCCTCTGCGGGCGCCGAGGGTGGTCAACTGCCGCTGGGGGGATCTGGTCGGCAAACACCGACAAGGCACGACCGCTGGCGACAAGGCGGGCGAGCAGACGACGCGCCTGCTTGCCGGCGATGTCCCGCGGCACCATGAAGCAGATGGTTGCGACGACCCGGCCGGCGTGATCGGTGACCGGCCCCGCCATGCACTGGGTGAAGCTGTCGACCAGGCCGACGGTGACGCAATAGCCTTGGCGCTGCGCCTCCTGGATCTCGCGGTAGAAATCGTCGAGGCCGATCACCCTGCCATCCGGCAGGCGCAGGTCCTCTTCGGGCACGAAGGCGCCAAGCTCTTCGCGCGTGAGATGGCTCAGCAGCAACCGCCCGGACGCCGTCACTGGCAGCGGGATGCCGACGCCGATATCGGAGCTGATGCGGAATGGCCTTGCGCCTGCATGCATGTGCACGACAGTATATTTGTTGCCGTGCAGCATGCAGAACTGGGTGGTCTCTCCGGTCTCGGTGGCCAGCCGGTCGACCTCCTCGCGCGCCCGGCGGATCAGATTGTGGGCGGCCATATAGTCGGCGGCATAGAAATGCACCATCTTGCCGAAATACACCGTGCCGTCGTCATAGGTCTCGAGGATGCCAGCTGCGAGCAGCCGGTTGATGATCTCATAGATGGTCGAGCGCGGCGCGCCGAGATCGCGGGCAAGGTCGGGGATGCGGGCCGGCCGGCGTTGGCGATGCAGGAGGTCGAGCAGTCCGATGGCGCGGTCGAGCCCGCGCTCGCGCCGCGCCGGCCCCCGCCGTGTTTGCCCTGTGGGCTCAACCATAGTCTCTTGAATCGCGCCCCGGATCGATTTATTCTGTTCCACTATACCAGACGATCATCTGGTATATTGGACAACAAGAGTGAATTCAAGGGAGAGGAAACATGTGGACATGGCGCGCCTTGACGATCGGGGCCGGCCTGGCGCTGGCGCTGGCGCTGGCCGGTTGGCCCCAAGCGGCCGATGCCCAGGATCGGCTGCAACAGGTGCTGAACCGCGGCACACTCATCGTGGGGACCGGCAGCACCAACCCCCCCTGGCACTTCAAGGACGAGCAGGACAACCTCGTCGGCTTCGACGTCGACATCGCCAAGATCATCGCCAAGGGCATCTTCGATGATCCGGAGAAGGTCGAGTTCGTCACCCAGGGCTCCGACGCCCGCATTCCCAATCTGGTGACCGACAAGGTCGACATCACCTGCCAGTTCATGACCGTGACTGCGGGGCGGGCCCAGCAGGTGAACTTCACCATCCCCTATTATCGCGAGGGCGTCGGTCTGCTGATGCTCAAGGACGGCAAGTACAAGAGCATCGATGACCTCAAGGCGGCGGGCTCGGGCGTCACCGTGTCGGTGCTGCAGAACGTCTATGCCGAAGAGATGGTGCACAAGGCGCTGCCCGAGGCCACGGTAGATCAGTATGACAGCGTCGACCTCATGTATCAGGCGCTCAACTCCAACCGCGCCGACGCCGCGGCGACCGACATGTCGTCGCTGCGCTGGTTCATGCAGCAGCACAAGGACCGCTATATCGATGCGGGCTACGGATGGGAGCCGCAGACCTACTCCTGCGCGGTGAAGAAGGGTGACCTCGAGTGGCTGCATTTCGTCAATACGGTGCTGCGCGAGGCGCTCGTCGGCGTCGAGTTCCAGACCTACGCGGCTGCCTTCGAAACGTGGTTCGGCGTCCATCCGACTGAGCCCCAGGTCGGCTTCCCAAGCGAATGGCGCTGAGCGAGGGGAGAACGGACGGCCCTCAGGGTTCGATAGGCTCACCATGAGGGCCGTTCCCGTCGCGGCGGCGCGCGGGACTAGCGAAGCAGTGACAGGCGAGGATGGACTATAACATCAATTTCGCCGTCATCTGGCGCAACTTCGATCTCCTGCTCCATGGCCTCGGTGTTGGACTGCTGCTGGCGGCCGTGGCCCTGCTGATCGGCTGCGCCATTGGCATGGCCGGCGCTTTCATGAGCACCGCCCGCCGCCGTTGGGTGCGGGCGGTCGCGGCGGGCTATGTGACGGTGGTGCGCAATCTGCCGCTCTTGGTGATCATTCTGTTCGTGTTCTTTGCCTTGCCGCGGACCGGCGTCAGGCTCGACAAATACGAGACTTTCATCGCCTCGCTCGCCGTCTATGCTGGAGCCTATCTCACCGAAGTGTTCCGTTCGGGCCTCGTCGCCATCCCCAAGGGGGTGGTCGAGGCGGGCATGGCAATCGGACTCACACGGCCTCAGGTCAACGCCTATGTCATATTCCCGCTGATGCTGCGGAACGCGCTACCCGCTCTCGGTTCGAACTTCATCTCGCTGTTCAAGGACACATCTCTTGCCGCCGCCATCGCGGTGCCCGAACTCACCTTTCAGGCGCGCAAGATCAATGTCGAGACGTTCCGGGTGATCGAGGTGTGGCTGACGGCGAGTGTGCTCTACATCGCCACCTGCTACCTGATCGCGCTTGCGCTCCGGCGCATCGAAGCGCGTTTCAGATCGATGTAGGGGCGGGACATGGACGCCTTCCTCGACCAGCTTTGGATTGCCCGCTGGGCCATCGCCGCGGGCCTCCTCTATACCGTCGAGATCTCGCTTGCCGCCATCCTCGTCGGCAGCCTCATCGGCACCTTCGTCGGCCTCGGCCTCACCTATGGCGCGCTGCCGGTGCGGTTCGTCTGCCGTCTCTACACCGACTTCGTGCGCGGCACGCCGGTCCTGGTGCTAATCCTCGCCACGTTCTATATCCTCGCCGTCGTCGGCATGCAGCTCACCGCCATGCAGGCCGGCATCCTCGCTTTGGCCGTTTTCTGTGGCGCCCATGTCGCCGAGATGCTGCGCGGCGCCCTCCAGGCCATCCCGCGCGGCCAGGCCGAGGCGGCCCGCTCCATCGGTCTCACGTTCCGCCAGATCTTCGTCTATGTGCTGGCGCCGCAGGCGCTGCGCCAGGTCATCCCGACCTGGATCAACACCGCCGCCGAGCTGGTCAAGGCCTCGACCCTGCTCTCCATCATCGGCGTCTCGGAGCTCTTGCTGGTGACCCAGGAGGTCATCAGCCGCAACTACCTGAGCCTAGAGTTCTATGGCTTCCTCGGGCTGCTCTATTTCCTCGTCAATTTCGCCATTGAGCGCCTCGGCAAGGCGGTGGACCGGCGTCTTGCCTACTGATATCGAGTGGCGGCAATGACCGCCATCCTCCAAATCCGCGACCTGCACAAGCGCTTCGGCGTCGTCGAAGTGCTGAAGGGCATCGACTTCGAGGTGGCCGAGGGCGAGGTCGTGGCGATCATCGGGTCGAGCGGCTCCGGCAAGACCACGCTGCTGCGCTGCGTCAACCTGCTGGAGGAGTTCGAGGCTGGTGAAATCAGGGTCGCCGGACAACCGATTGGCTATCGGGAGAGCGGCGGACGGCGAGCCCGGGTTCCGGAACGTGAACTGGCCCGCCACCGGGCCATGACCGGCATGGTGTTCCAGAGCTTTAATTTGTTCCCGCATCTGTCGGCCTTGCGCAACGTAACGCTGGGCCCGCGCAAGGTGCGGGGCATGCCCGACGCCGAAGCCCGGGTTCTGGCCGAACGCTGGCTCGACCGGGTGGGCCTCGCCGACCGCCGAGACTACATGCCGAGCCAGCTCTCGGGCGGCCAGCAGCAGCGGGTGGCGATCGCCCGAGCGCTTGCCATGGCGCCCAAGCTCGTGTTGTTCGACGAGGTCACCTCGGCGCTCGATCCCGAGCTCGTCAACGAGGTCTTGTCGGTCATCAAGAGCCTTGCCGAGGAAGGCACGACGATGCTGATCGTCACCCATGAGATGCGCTTTGCCCGCGACGTCTCGGACCGGGTGGTGTTCATGGACGGCGGCCGAATCGCCGAGCAAGGACCGCCGCAGCGCCTGTTCGGGCGCCCCAAAACGCCACGGCTCAGGGAGTTTCTCGGCACGGTCGCGCAATAGGTCGGCCGGTCGTATCGGACAGCCCGCCGTCCACAGCAAGCCGCCGCGCCTCCTCAATGGTCGCGCGGCGCGGTCTGGCGTACCCGTCATGAGCGAAAGACCGCAGATCAATCAGCATGGAGGCTGGCCCACGTGGGATTTTGACATGAATGGTGGCGCTTTTCTGGATTGCGTTGAAGCCCAAGTGTGAGGCCTGGCCCGATCCGC
>CAYWVA010000197.1:0-5285 GCA_964461545.1 uncultured Rhizobiaceae bacterium
GGCCATCTCCGATATGGCAGCGGCCTCCATGCGCAAATCCATCTCCAGTTTGACCGACTGGGCGAGCGTCGCCACCGCATCGACGGGCCTGAGCCGGCGCGCCGGCGGATGCCAGCGCTCGATCAGCCGGGCCGCGAACAGAAAGCTTTCCAGGTCGGCCTGGAAGCGCGCCTCGATGGCCGGCCGCAGCACCTTGACCGCGACCTCGCGTGTCTGACCGTCGTCACTATGGATCTTTGCCCGGTGGACCTGGGCGATGGACGCCGCGGCGACCGGCGGGCCGAACTCGGCAAACAGCGATTGCAGCGGCGCCCCGAGTCCGGCCTCGACCTCGGCCTCGGCGGCCCGGCGATCGAATGGCGCCAGGCGGTCCTGCAGTTCGGCCAGCTTGCCGGACCACTCCACACCGATAATGTCGGGCCGGGTGGCGAAAAACTGTCCGAGCTTGATATAGCTGGGGCCGAGCTCGGTGAGCGCGGTGGCCAGCGGGTTGGACTGTTCCGCCACCGTCTCCTGGCGCCGGCCGATGCTCAAGATCCTCAGAGCCAGTCTGGCGGCGGGCGGCACATCGCCGAGCTCTTGGCGCGGCAGCACCGCCTGGTGGCGGGCCAGCACCCGGCCCGCCCGGACGAGCCGGATGATGTGTCTCAGCCGCTTGAACATGAGGCCTGAGCCGCCGCCTAAAGCCGCCAGGCCGAATGGATGGCCACGATGCCGCCGGCGAGCTTGCGCACCGTCACCCGGGCAAAGCCAGCTTTGCCGATCATGGCGGCAAACTCCTCAGCGCCGGGAAAAGTCCGGATACTCTCGGCAAGGTAGCGGTAGGCAGCGCCATCGCCGGTGACGACGTGACCGACCGCCGGCATGACGGTGAACGAATAGGCATCATAAAGAGCATCGAGGCCGGGGACGTCGATGGTGGAAAACTCCAGGCACACGAAGCGGCCGCCGGGTTTCAATACCCGGTAGGCTTCGGTCAGCGCCTGGCCGATGCGGGTGACGTTGCGCAGTCCGAAGGCCACCGTGTAGGCCTCGAAGCTGCGGTCGGGGAACGGCAGCACTTCGGCATTGGCCGCCGCAAAGCGGCAGCGTCCGGCGAGGCCTTCCTGCTGGGCGCGCTTGCGTCCCGCCGTAATCATTGAGGGCGAGATGTCCGCCACGACCACATGCGTGCCGCCGCCGCCGGCCCGCACGATCCTGAACGCCACATCGCCGGTGCCGCCTGCCACGTCGAGCACCCGGAAGGTTCGTGCGTTGCGCGGCGGATTGAGCACGGCCACGAGGTCGTCCTTCCACAGCCGGTGCAGGCCCGCCGACAGCAGGTCGTTCATCTGGTCGTAGCGCTCGGCCACCTGGGCGAACACCTGGTTCACAAGCTTCTGCTTGTCGGCTGGCGCCACGGCGCGATAGCCGAAGGTGACGCTCGATTCGCGGTCCTCCGGCTTCCCGGTTGGTGTGGGCTTGGGCATGGCGGCGAGAACCTTAGCCCATGACCGCCGGCAAGGCTATTGGCCAGCGGCCGGGCGCGCCCTAAAACGGCGCAACAATCACAGTGGCGAGAACTCATGCCGGAACTGCCGGAAGTCGAGACGGTGCGACGCGGGTTGGAGCCGGTGCTGGTCGGCCGCACCATCACGGGCGTGCGGCTCGCCCGCCAGGATCTGCGGTTTGCCCTGCCCAAGGATTTCGCCGGCCGGCTCGAGGGCCGCTGGGTGGTCGGCCTCACACGTCGGGCCAAATACCTCCTCGCTATATTGGACAGCGGCGACCAACTGCTCATGCATCTCGGAATGACCGGCCGGTTCACCGTCGTCCGCCCCGGCGGTCCGGCGGTGACGCTTGGCGAGTTCTATTATGAGCTTCCCGCCGCCGGGGACGGCGTCCACGATCATGTGGTGTTCGAACTGCAGGACGGCTACCGCATCGTCTACAACGATGCCCGCCGCTTCGGGCTCATGGACATTATCGTCAACGGCTCGCCCGCGCCGCATCCGCTGCTTGCACATCTCGGCGTGGAGCCCCTCGGAAACTCGTTCGATGCCTGGCACCTGCACAAGGCATTCCTGGGCAAGCGGGCGCCGCTCAAGGCCGCTCTTCTCGACCAGCGCATCGTTGCCGGGCTTGGCAACATCTATGTCTGCGAAGCCCTCCACCGGGCCCGCCTGTCGCCGCTCCGCCTGGCCGGCACCCTGGCCCGTCGGCGAGCCCCCGACGAGCGTCTGGAGCGCCTCGTCGCGGCAATCCGATCCGTTCTGACCGAGGCCATCGAGGCCGGCGGATCCACTTTGCGCGACTATGCCCAGACCGACGGCAGCGCCGGCGCCTTCCAGGCGGCCTTCGAGGTCTACGACCGCGAGGTCGAGCGTTGCGGGCGGGACGGCTGCACCGGACGCATCCGCCGTACCGTGCAGGCCGGCCGGTCGACCTTCTGGTGCCCGGCCTGCCAGCGATGAGACGGAGCCAGGGCTTGCTAACCGGCCCCGACCGGCTCTATTCGCAACCCATCAGCAGTGACCAAGCCCTCGTTTTCCACCCGCAGACTCAGGGAAGCTTCGTGCCATGACTTATGACAACCTTGTGGTTGAGACCCGCGGCCCCGTCGGGCTCATTACATTGAACCGGCCCAAGGCGCTCAACGCGCTCAACTCGGAGTTGATCGGCGAACTCAACAAGGCGCTTGCCGGATTCGAGGCCGACGAGGCCGTCGGTGCCATCGTGATCACCGGTAGCGACAAGGCATTTGCCGCCGGTGCCGACATCAAGGAGATGCAGTCGCGGACCTACATGGACGCCTATCTCGGCGATTTTCTCTCCAACTGGGAGCGCTTGGCGGCGTGCCGCAAGCCGGTGATCGCCGCAGTGGCCGGCTATGCGCTGGGCGGCGGCTGCGAGCTTGCCATGATGTGCGACGTCATCATCGCCGCCGACACGGCAAAGTTCGGCCAGCCGGAGATCAACCTGGGAGTGATGCCGGGGGCCGGCGGCACCCAGCGCCTCACCCGCGTGATCGGCAAGTCGAAGGCCATGGACTTGGTGCTGACGGGGCGGATGATGGATGCCGAGGAGGCCGAGCGCTCAGGGCTGGTGTCGCGCATCGTTCCGGCTGAGGCGCTGATTGCCGAAGCGCTCAAGGTGGCCGAGAAGATCGCCGGCATGTCGCGGCCCGCCGTGCTGATGGCCAAGGAATCGGTCAACCGGGCCTACGAGACGACCCTGGCGGAAGGGGTGCGTTTCGAGCGCCGGCTGTTCCAATCGCTGTTTGCCACCGAGGATCAGAAGGAAGGCATGGCGGCGTTCGTGGACAAGCGCAAGGCGTCGTTCCGCAACCGCTGAGGGCCTTGGGGTCCAGGCTGGCCGGGCGCGGGGCTCGGCACCGTGGCTCGAGCGTTGACGCGCCGCCGCCTCGCCGATATAAGCCCGCCCACCTACTGGCCGCCATGGCGGCGGTAACCCGATGCAGCAGATTTCAAGGTAGAGACAAAGATGGCGAATACTCGCTCGGCGAAGAAGGCCGTCCGCCAGGCGGCGCGCCGGACCGAAGTCAACAAGGCCCGCAAGAGCCGCATGCGCACCACGGTGCGCAACGTGGAGCAGGCCATCATCAGTGGCGACAAGTCGGCGGCCGAGCAGGCCCTCCTGGCCGCTGAGCCGGAGTTGATGCGTTCGGCCCAGAAAGGCGTTCTGCACAGGAATGCCGCAGCCCGCAAAGTTTCCCGTTTGGCACAACGGATTAAGACGCTTGGCGCCTGACGCTCGGCCCGCTCCCCTGGACCTTGAAAAGGCGGCGCCAGCAGGCGCCGCCTTTCATTTTGGTTAAAGTGGTTTGTCAGAATGACACAAGTTCCTTTGCCTTACCAACAGCTTGCCGGGTAAGGCTCGAATCGTCCCACAATCCGGCCGGCGTGGCGGGATTCTGCGCCCGACATGATCCCTGACGCCGATCATTCGTCCACGGATGGTGGCCGTCAGCAAGGCCGGCCATTCAACCACTGATTCAACAGCTTGCCCTGGAAACCTCAGGATCGGCTGCGGCCGCCGCGTGCGCCCTGCTCAATCCGTGTACTGACGGCTGTCGCAGTCGTGTTGCCAAGGCACCGGGGGGTATGTATGGTCGCGATTGCGCTCAGCACTTGGGGGGCGCCAACAAGACCAAATTGACGTGGCATCGTCTTTTCAGATGCGCCGCGTGCCCGGACGAGGGGTCGCCGGGCGGGTCGATTTGGGTGCGGCGTAGCGCTTAGTCAAATGGGTTGGTCCGGCGACCGGAGCAGGCTCTGTTCCGGAACGGGGTGTGGCGTGTTCGCCACCTCGCTGCGGCTGCATGCCGCACGCTCGCGAACCGACTGAACAGGAAGAAAGGGAGCAGTCGCTATGGGAATGGCGGGGGCATCGGCGGAGGCATTATCGAGCGCATCGGCGCTGAACGTCGGCGACGATACGCAGGCAGCAAGAGAGGCAATGGGTAAGGACCGGGAAACGGCGGCCGGCAGGCTGAAACACAGCTGGCAGCGGATCGCGAACAGGTTGCGGACCGAGCTGGGCGAGGACCTGTATTCAAGCTGGTTTGCCCGCATGGAGGCCGAGCGCCTCGAAGGCGGCAGGCTGGTGGCTTCGGTACCAACGCGGTTTCTGCGCAACTGGATTGAGGCTCATTACGCTGATCGGTTGCATCGGATCTGTGAAGGTGAACTTGGCCAATTGGATGGCATAAGCATCAGGGTGCGGGTGTGCGGCATGCCGGCGCGCACCACCGAGCCGAGCAAGCGCACCGTGCCCGATGAGGCCCATCGGCTCGGGTCGGCAGGGCTTGCGGTGGCGGCTGTGCCCGACAACGCCGGACATCAACGCGGTTCGCCACTCGATCACCGCCTCACCTTTGAAACCTTCGTGGTCGGGCGATCGAACGCACTGGCCTGTAGCGCCGCCCAGCGGGTGGCCGACGCCATGCCTGGCCAGCCCCTGAGCTTCAATCCGCTGTTCATCCATTCTCCGGCCGGCCAGGGCAAGACCCACCTGCTCAATGCCATCTCGTGGCGCATTCGCAAGAGCTATCCCGAGAGCAAGGTGCTCTATTTGACCGCCGAACGGTTTATGTACCACTTCATCTCCGCGTTGAAGGACCGCGACACCATCGCCTTCAAAGACTATTTTCAGTCGATCGACGTACTGCTCATCGACGATTTCCAGTTCCTGCAGGGCAAGACCATGCAGCAGGAGTTCTGTCACACCTTCAATTCGCTGGTCGATTCCAAACGCCAGGTGATTGTCGCCGCCGACGTGCCGCC
>CAYWVA010000198.1:0-5284 GCA_964461545.1 uncultured Rhizobiaceae bacterium
TTCGGCGCCGCGGTTGCCCGCCTCATCCGTGACGTGCCCTTGCGGCAGCGCCTTGGCAAGGCCGCCCGCAGCTTCGTGGTCGAGGAGCGTTCGCTGGCGGCGGCGGCCTTGCACCTGCGCCGGCTGCTGAAGCCGCTCATCGCCGCCCCGGAGTGAGGCCTGCAGCAAGCATGGGGCACTGCAATTGGACAGAGTTGTTGTGGGAACTCGACCGCTGCGCCAGCGCCGGTCAGCAAATCACCTTGTGGCTGCGCGATGACGACGCCATCGCCGTGACCGATCCGCTGGAGCGCCTGCTCGAGCTTGCCGGCGAATGGACCGTCCCGGTGGTGCTGGCGGTGATCCCGATGCCGGCCGAGCCACGCCTCGCCGTCCGTCTCGGCGATTTCAACAACGTGAAGGTTGCGCTCCACGGATTTTCCCATAGCAACCATGCGCCGGCGGAGGAAAAAAAGCAGGAGCTCGGCGGGCACCGGCCCGCAGCAAGCGTATTGAACGAGATCCATAGCGGATTGGACAGGCTGGTCCGGCTATTTGGCGGCCAGGCGGTACCGATGCTGGTTCCGCCGTGGAATCGCATCGCGGCGGAGCTCATCGCTTGCCTGCCGCAGATCGGCATAAGCTATCTATCGGCGTTCGGCCCGGCACGGTCGCGCCAGCCTGCGCCGGGCCTGGTGCAGGTCGACTGCCAGCTCGACATCATCGACTGGCGCGGCACGCGCGGCTCACATCCACATCAGGTGCTGGCTGACCGCCTCGCGGGCCTGGTGCGCGGGCGCGCTGCCGGGCCGCCGGACCCGATCGGCATTCTGAGCCATCACCTCGTCCACGACGATGCTGCGTGGCAGTTTCTACAAGCGTTGTTCCGGTTGACGGCGCGCCACGAGGCGGTGACCTGGGGCTGGCCGGTCCGGTTTGCCCCGTGACCTGCCGGTCAGGCAACTTTCTCGCCGGGAACGATGACCATGGTCTCGCGTGCCAGCCGGCTGTTGGGCCGCGCTTGACGCAGCGCCGCCTCGACCGATTCCAGCACTGCATCGGTCTTTTCGGGCTGATGATGAAAGGCGATGAGCTGGCCGGCCCCGGCCGCATCGCACAGCCGCGCCCCCTCCTGCCAGGTCGAGTGGCCGTATCCCAGATAGGCCTTGAACTCCTCGTCGCTGTAGGCTGAATCATAGACCACGACATCGGCGCCGGCGATGAATGACACGATCGTCTCGTCAAGCTTGCCCGGTACATGCTCGGTATCGGTGATGAGGCAGAAAGACCGGCCACGATAATCGAAGCGGTAGCCGACGGCGCCGCCGGGATGGTTGAGGCCGATGGTGCGGATGGTCACCCCGTCGCCAGCCGCGATGACGTCGCCAGCCGCGAAGTCCTCAAACCTCAGGTCCGCCGTAAAGCAGTTCGGCCCGACCGGGAAATACGGTTGGCGCATATACTCCTCGATCATCTCCTCAGTGGACATGCGTCCGGCGAGATGGCCCGACCAGATGCGCGCCGTCCAGTCGCGGCTGTGCAGCGGCCGGAAAAACGGCAGTCCCTCGATGTGGTCGTAGTGACAGTGGGTGAACAACAGATCGACCTGGCGTGCATCGCCGGCGAGCAGTTCTTGACCAAGCGGAAAGATGCCCGATCCGGCATCGAGCACGAAGGTGCGGCCGCCGCAACGCACCTCGATGCAGGGTGTGGCGCAGCCGAAGCTCGACGCTTGGCCGCTGCAGGCCGGCAAGCTGCCCCGCGCCCCCCAGATCCTAGCAGTCAGTTCCCCGTCAGCCATCAGGCATATCCCGCCGTCTCCGACCGCCCCGTTGCGTGCGAGGCAGGCCGGCTGCACGTTAGCCACACTTATTCTGCACGTGCAATCATCACCTTCGCGTTACCTTGAGGCTTCTGCGCAGCACCGGACCCGTGGTAGCACTCGCGTCCTTAAGCATGTGAGGGAAGAATCGGTGGACCCGTATGGCGACACGACTGGAAAAGATCTTGTATCGGCTCGAGGCCCAATATGCCTGCATCACTTGGGCTCTGCAGCAGATTTCTGACCGCCCCGGCGTTGTTTTCGAGCTCGGGCTCGGCTTGGGCCGCACCTTTCACCACCTGAGACATCACCTGCCCGATCGCCGGATCGTCGTGTTCGAGCGCGAGCTTAACAGCTATCCCGATTGCACCCCCGACCCCGATCAGCTCATCCTCGGCGACCTGGCCGAGACGCTGCCCGCCGCCGCCCGGCAGTTCAAGGGCCAGGTGGTCCTGGCCCACACCGACGTGGGCACGTTTGAGTCCGCTCACAACGCCGCCATGGCAAAGCTGGTCGGCACCCATCTGCCGCCGGCTCTGGCGCCGGGAGCCCTGGTCATGAGCGACCTGCCGCTCGACCTCGAAGGCGCCCAAGCCCTCGATCTGCCCGACGGCGCCCGCCCGGGACGCTACTACCTTTACCGAGCCCCCTGACGCTCTGCCGCTTCAGCAGGGTGGCCGTCGGCTTTTCGGTTGGCGCTTGGCATCGCAGCGTGGCCCGGTGCCGGCGTCGCCTTGCGAATGATCTCTCGGGCGAGTTCGTCGGCGACCTCGTGCGGCGGCCGGCCCGAGGAGCGGGCAAGCTGCAGTATTTCGCAGGTGCGATCGTAGACGCGAGCGATCCGCGCCATGACCTCGGCGGCGTCGACATCGCTTTCGCGCTCGGCTGCCACGCCGATGATCCCGCCGGCGTTGATCACGTAGTCCGGCGCATAGACGATACCGCGCCGGTGCAGGCGCTCGCCGTCGGCATCGGTGGCGAGCTGGTTGTTGGCCGCACCCGCCACCACCTTGACCTGGAGCGCCGGGATGGTCCTGGCGTTGAGAACCCCGCCCAGCGCGCACGGAGCCAGAATGTCGGCCGGCGTCGCCACGATCTCCTCCGGCGGCACGGCACGCGCGCCGAACTCGCCGACAGCACGCCCTACGCTCTCGGCGTTGAGGTCGGCCACCACAAGAAGCGCCCCGGCTTCGCTGAGATGGCGGCACAAGTGATAGCCGACATGGCCGACCCCCTGGACGGCCACGGTGAGGCCGGCAAGGCTGTCGCGCCCGAGCGCCACCTCGACTGCGGCCCGCATGCCCTGGTAGACGCCGAAGGCGGTGCGGGGCGAAGGATCACCGCCGCGATACCCGCCCGCCTTGGGAATGCCCCCGACATGATCGGTGACCTGGGCCACGTGCTCCATGTCCTCGACACTGGTGCCGACGTCTTCGGCGGTAATGTAGCGCCCGCCCAGTTGCTCCACGGCGCGCCCGAAGGCCTGAAACAGGGCGGGCGACTTGCCGTGGCGCGGATCGCCCATGATCACCGCCTTGCCGCCACCATAGGCAAGGCCCGCCGTGGCGTTCTTGTAGCTCATGCCGCGCGACAGCCTCAGCACGTCGCGGATCGCGTCGCTGTCGCTGCCGTACGGCC
This sequence comes from uncultured Rhizobiaceae bacterium, assembly GCA_964461545.1. Lineage (GTDB taxonomy): Bacteria > Pseudomonadota > Alphaproteobacteria > Rhizobiales > Aestuariivirgaceae > CAYWVA01. The sequence continues at coordinate 3,440 of CAYWVA010000198.1, forward strand.
ACATGCGGCAGCCGCCCCAGGCGGGACCGAGGGCTGTCGAATGGACGGCAATGAAGCACTTGAGTCCGACACTGCCATCAAAGAAGGCGTGCACGGACTCGTGGGCATCGAAGTCGGGCTGCGAAAAGATCGACATTGCAAGTCTCCGTCCCGGCGGGCAAGGCCCTCTCCTTGTGGTCCGGCCAGACCGCTGCGCGGCAACGGTTCTCCGCTCGAATCCGTTCCCCGAAGCCGGCCTGGGTAGCTTGATCTCGATTCCTGTCCGGGCTTGCTGTATCTTGAGCCGAAACAGGGAGTAGACCATGTCTTCAGCGCATCTCGACGTCCAGGAAATCGACAGCAGCCACTACAAACTCGCCTTCGAAGCCGACGGTGGAAAGGTCGTTTGCGATGTCTCGGTGGATGGCATCGTAGGCTCGGGCACCCTGACGGCCAAAGAGAAAAAGCAGGCCGCATTGCACAAGGCGAAAGCACTGGCCAGAGCCTTCCACGAGGCAATAGTAGAAGGTTGACGACGCCGGCCGGCGCGGTCGCGTGGCGATCACTGGGAGAAGCTCCGGCGCGCCCTCGCCGATACCGCACAATCGGGCGCGCTGCGCCCGCATCATCTGTGTGCCTTGAGGCCCAGCCGCCAGGCTTCCCAGACGTTCAGCGGCACAATTCGCCCACCAGGTCGTAGTCGTCCGCCTCGACGATGCGCGCTTTAACCAGGTCGCCGGGTTGGAGCCCGATCTCGCCCGGCAGGAACACGTTGCCGTCGATCTCGGGGGCATCCCACACCGCCCGCCCGACGGCTTCGCCTGCCTGATGATCGATGGCATCGACCAGCACTTGCGTCTCGCGGCCGACCTTGGCGGTCATGATGTCGGCGCTGATGGCGTTCTGCGCCGCCATGAAGCGATGCCAGCGCTCCTCCTTCACTTCCTCGGGCACCGGTGCTGCGATGTCGTTGGCCCGGGCGCCCGCCACCGGCTCGTACTTGAAGCACCCGGCGCGGTCGATCCGGGCCTCCCTCAGCCACTCCAGCAGCAGGGCGAAATCCTCCTCCGTCTCGCCCGGAAAGCCGACAATGAAGGTCGAGCGGATGGCGAGTTCGGGGACCATGTCGCGCCATCGCGCCAGGCGCACAAGGGTCTTTTCGCCGTTGGCCGGACGGCGCATCGCCTTGAGTATGCGCGGCGAGGCATGCTGGAACGGGATGTCGAGATACGGCAGGACCGCCCCTTGGGCCATAAGCTCCACCACCGCGTCCACGTGCGGATAGGGATAGACGTAATGCAGCCTGACCCACACGCCAAGCGAGCCCAGGCCAGCGACGAGATCGAAGAAGCGCGCCTGCACCTCCTCACCGTGCCACTTGCTGGCGGCGTATTTGAGATCGAGCCCATAGGCGCTCGTGTCCTGGGAAATGACCAAAATCTCCTTGACCCCGGCCTTGACCAGCCGTTCGGCCTCGTAGAGCACGCTGGCGGCCGGCCGGGACACCAGACGCCCGCGCAGGCTCGGGATGATGCAGAAAGTGCAGCGGTTGTTGCACCCCTCCGAAATCTTGAGGTACGCGTAATGCCGCGGGGTGAGCTTGAGGCCCTGCGGCGGGACCAGGTCGAACTTCGGATCGTGCGCCGGCGGCACTGCGGCGTGCACTGCTTCGACCACCGCCTCGTACTGCTGCGGACCGGTGATCGCCAGCACGTCCGGGTAGGCGTCGCGGATCGTGGCGGCCTCGCCGCCCATGCACCCGGTGACGATGACCCGGCCGTTGCCCGCCATCGCCTCGCCGATGGCCGCAAGCGACTCCGCCTTGGCCGAATCGAGGAAGCCGCAGGTGTTGACGATGACCGCGTC
>CAYWVA010000199.1:0-5261 GCA_964461545.1 uncultured Rhizobiaceae bacterium
CATAAGACCCACCAACATCCTGGAAGGGGCCATGACCTCGACCGAGCGCCGGCCCAGGACCCTTGGCGGAAGGGCGCCGCCACTGCTGGAGCTGCGCAGCGTCAGCAAGCGCTTCGGTGGCGTGGTGGGCAACGATCGGGTGTCCCTCCGCGTCGAAGCCGGCGAAATCGTTGGTCTGATCGGCCCGAACGGCTCCGGCAAGACGACGCTGTTCAGCTCGATCGTCGGCCATCACCGCCTGGATTCCGGTTCGATCCACTTCGAGCAGCGCGAGATTACGGGCCGGTCCGTGCAGGAAATCGCACGCATGGGCCTTGTGCGCACCTTCCAGCACACGCGCGTCTACCACGGCATGAGCGTGCAGGAGAATCTCTTGGTCAGTCTCCCGGAAAGGGAGCTCCGCCTCACCCGGTTACTGGCGCGGCCGCCCGTCGGGGCCAAGCGCCGCGCGGAGGAGCTGCTCCAGTTCGTAGGTCTCGGGGACAAGCACCATGCGCAGGCCAGCGAGCTCTCATTCGGCGAGCGGCGCCTGCTCGAGCTCGCGATGGCCTTGATGAGCGGTCCGCGTCTCCTCTTGCTCGACGAGCCGACCGCCGGTATCAATCCCTCGCGGATCGCCGCCCTGCTCGAGCGCCTCAGGCGCATCAACCGCGAGCTCGGTCTCACCCTGTTTGTGATCGAGCACAACATGCCGGTGATCATGGAGCTCGCCAGTCGCATCCTCTGCCTCACCCGTGGCAAGCTGCTGGCCGAGGGCCCGCCTGAGCGGATTCGGAGCGATCCACGCGTCATAGACGCCTATCTCGGTGCCCGGTGATGACCGCCTCACACGAGCACCACTGCGCTGCAGGCGCGGCGACCGAGGCCGCCATCGCGGGGCCCCTCTCGGGCGCGGCACCGAACCCGGGACAGGTGGCGGCGCTGGCCGAGGGTCCACCCCATCTAACGCTGCACCACTTGCAGGCCGGTTACGGCGGGATGGAGGTGGTGCACCGCGTTGACCTCCTGGTCGGGCGCGGACAGTCGATCTGTCTGATTGGTCCCAACGGTGCCGGCAAGTCCACCGTGCTGCACGCCATGTTTGGCTTTGCCGACGTTCTGGGCGGGCAAGTCGAGATCGCCGGCCGGGACGTCACGGGCGCCTCTGCGCGAGCGATGCTGACCGAATCCAGGGTCGCTTATGTCCTGCAGACGAGCTCGGTGTTCCCGGACATGACGGTCGAGGAGAACCTCCTGATGGGCGGCTACCTGCTGTCGCGGCGCGCGGCGGCGCGCGCGGTGGTCCGCATCCTGGACACCCATCCCCGCCTCGCGGAGCGCCGACGCGCGTTCGCGGGCGCCCTATCCGGGGGCGAGCAGCGGATCCTTGAGGTCTCGCGCGCCCTCATCACCGAGCCGGAGATCCTGCTGGTCGACGAGCCCTCGATCGGCCTCGAGCCGCGCGGCGTCGACGCGGTGTTCCGCATGCTGGATCATCTGCAGCGGATCGAGGGCAAGACCATCGTGATCGTTGAGCAGAATGCCAGGAAAGGGCTCGAGTTCGCCGATATCGGCTATGTGCTCGTCGCCGGCCGGGTCGCCCTCGCCGATTGGGCCCATCGGCTACTCGAGAACCCGCACATCGGCCGGCTGTTCCTCGGGGGCTGAAGGTGGTCAGGCGCCCGAATGCGCGAGTCGCGCGCAGGCTGACGCGACACGCGCCAGCGCCAGGGTTGAGGGGTAGCAGGGGATGCCGGCCTGCTCGAGGCGGCGCATGTGGGCACCGCTGTCCATCGGTGCCGTCCACGAAACGTAGAGCGGCTTGCGAGTTGCCGCAGCGGCGATCGCTTCGGGCAGGCCCTCGAGGCTGGTCCAGACGTCGGTGACGGTGGCCAGCGCCATATCGACCTCCGGAGACACGGCAAGCGCGCCGAGGATCGCCGGGTAGACCGTGGCGTGATCCCACCAGATCGGCGTGAGATCGACGGGGTTTCGGCAGCTGGCGTGCGCCGGCAGATGCGCTGCCAGCGTGGTCTGCAGCGCGGGCGACAGCTCCGGCACCTCAAGGCCGAATGCGACGCAGAGATCCGTGAGCTCGGCGCCGATGCCGCCGGTCGCGGTGACGATCGCGACCCGATGCCCCGTCGGACGCGGTTGCCTGGCGAGCGCCTTGGCGACGTCGAGCACCTCCTGCCCGGTCTCCACCTTCAGCACCCCTGAGATCACCGGCGGGAGGCTGCTCAGGTTTGCCTCGAGACCGAGATGCGCACGTGAGGCGCGCCGACCGGCCTCGCTGCGCCCGAGCGGGCACAGTACCACCGGCTTCTGGGCTGCGAGCGCCTGCAGGGCCAAGCAGAAGGGCTCCAGGCGGGGCGCGGTCTCAAGATAGATCCCGACCATCCGCGTCTGGTCGTCGTCGCGAAAAAGCGCCAGCACCTCCTCTGGCTGGACATCGGCGGTATTGCCGAGATCGCAGAGCTTTGCGATCGGCACGCCCTCCGCTTCGGCCCACAGTGCCGTGGCGATACCGAACCCGCCGCTCTGTGTCAGGACGGAGAGGCCTCGGCCACCGGGCGGCAGGTGCGGCGCGAGGGATGCGTTCAGGCCGCAAGCGGTGTTGAGTAGGCCCATGCAGTTGGGGCCGACCACGCGCATCCCTCTCCGGCGAGCGGCCTCTACCAACGCCCTCTCGCGTATCTTGCCCTCGGCCGAGACCTCGCCGAATCCGGCCGAGAGCACGAGCAGAGCCCCGACCTTGCCGGCGGGACAGGCCTCGATCGCCGCGAGCAGATGATCGCCGGGCAGTACGGCGACCAGGAGGTCGACGGGGCCCGGCAGGGCGGCGAGGCTTGGCCAAGCCTTGAGGTCCGCCACCGTGGCCTCTCGCGGATGGACCGGCCACACGGCGCCGGCGAAGGTCTCAGCCAGACGCCGGATTACGAGATGTCCGTGCTTGCCCGGATTGTCGCTGGCGCCCAGCATGGCGACGGTGCGCGGGCGAAAGAGGCGATCGAGCGCACCGGCGTCGATGGCGCTCATCGACCCCGCTCGAGTAGCGATGAGGCGAGACGGCCGCGCTCCCGCACGAATTTGACCAAGCCGTCAGGCATGTAGAGTGCAATCAGCATGATGCCGAGCCCCAGCGCCCCCAGATGGTAGTCGAGGAGCTGGCTCCAGAGCACGGTCGAGGTGTACTCGACGAGAAAGGCCGCGAAAATCGGCCCGAGCACGGTCGCGGCGCCACCCAGCAGAAAAATCACAAAGAACTTGATGGCGATCATCATGTTGAATGCCGCCGGGGGATCAACATAGGTGAACCAGTGGGCGTATATCCCGCCGACCACGGCGGTAAGCACGGCGCTCAGACCCCAGGCTGTGGTCTTGATCGCGGTAGTGCGCAGGCCCATCGCCTCCGCCTTGACCTCATCGTCGCGGATCGCGCGACAGGCATGGCCGAGGCGGCTGACCTTGAACCAGCCGGCGATCACGATGCTGGCGATCATCATGCCCAGCAGCATGTAATAGAACGCCCGTGCGGCCTCGAGCGGAGGCCAGGGCGGCAGCGGCAGCGACAGGCCCATGCCACCGCCGGTGAGCGGCGTGAGGTTGTTGACCACCGCCTTGACCGTCTCGTTCAGGCCGACCGTGGCGATGGCGAAGTAGTGGCCGCGCAGGCGCAGCAGCGGCGGGCCGACCAGCAGGACGGTCGCCAGCGCCAGCATTGCCGCGGCCGCCAGGCCGAGCACGAAGCTCTGGCCGGCCTTGACCATCAGGATCGCAGTAGCGTAGGCGCCGAGGCCAAAGAACACGACGTTGCCGAACGCCGGATAGCCCGTGAAACCAGCGATCAGGTTGATCGCCTGGGCAAGCGTCGCGTACATGAAGATCATCGACAGCAGGCGCAGCCAATAGAGGTTGAGTTGCAGGGGCGCGAGCACCAGCAGCAGGGCGAGGCTGAGGGTCAGCAGAACCGCTGCGACACGCCAGCCGCTCCAGGCACCGGCCGCCGGCAGTGCCCGGCCCGACTGAGCGGATTCAGACGCGCCCGAAGGCATAGGACTGCCTGCCCAAAAGGCCGGTGGGCCGCAGCACGAGGACCAACACCAGTAGCCCGAAGCTGATCGCGTCCCGGTAGCCTGGATGCAGAAGGCCGGATACCAGGTTTTCGGCGATCCCGAGAAAGATGCCGGCGAGCACGGCCCCGGACACGCTGCCGAGCCCGCCGAGAATCACGATGACGAACGACTTGAGGGTGAAGGCGGCACCGATGACGGGCGAAAAGGCGTAAACCACTGCGATGAGCGCGCCGGTCGCCCCCGCCATCGCGGCGCCGAGCCCGAAGGTCAGGGCGTAGATGTGTGCGGTGTCCACGCCCATCACCCGTGCGGCCCTGGGATCTTGGGCCGTCGCCCGGATGGCCTGCCCCGCGCGCGTCCATCGGAGAAACTGGTGTAGCGCAAGCGCCAGCAGGAGTGCCAGGACGAAGACCAGCATGCGGCTGTACGAAAGGCGGATGCCGCCCACCTCGAGCGCGGCGCCGGTATACCAGGTAGAGATGGAGCGCATGTCAGCGGAGAACAGAGCGATGTTGAAGTTGATCAGCACCATGTCCAGGCCAAAGGTGATAATCAGTGTGAGAAATATCGACCTGATGACGACGCGGTTGATGACGAGACGCTGCAGCGTGTAGCCGAGCACGAAGAGCATCGCGGCGGAGACGGGAATGGTGAGCACCGGATCAATGCCGAACCGGCCGTTCAGCCACCAAGTTATGTAGGCCCCGGTCACTATCATGCTGCCGTGGGCGAGATTGATGAAGTTCATTACGCCCCAGATCATGGAGAATCCCATCGCCATGAACGCGTAGAGTCCGCCCAGAAGGACGCCGTTGAGCACGATCTGAGCGAGGAGCATGGGGCGCTCTGAATTCATGCCGGCGGACCGGGCCGGGGCCCGCCCGGGCCGGGGCTTAGCGTCGCTCGAGGCGCTTCAGCGCGGCGGCATCGGATAGACCAGATCGGCCTCCTTGTAAGCCTCGGGATAGACGACCACGGGCCGGCCGTTCTGGATCTGGATCACGCCCATGCCCTTCGCGATGTTCTGGCCCTGCTGGTTGAAGCGGATCGGACCATAGAAGGTCATGATGTCGGTCTCGGCGATGGCGTCGCGCACCTCTTCGGGATCGAGCGTGTCGACCTTCTCGATGGCATGGTGATAGACCAGCATCGCCGCGCTCGACTGGGGCGGATGGTAGTCCGGCTCGTAGCCGAACTCCTCCTCGA
>CAYWVA010000200.1:0-5223 GCA_964461545.1 uncultured Rhizobiaceae bacterium
GGCGATGCTTGCCGCCGGCGTGCTGACGGACCAAAGCGGGGCTGTCACGCGCCCCGACCAGGCGGCAAAGTCCGACCGCCTGCGCCCCGAGCTCAAGACGCCGCCGCGCGGCACGCCGGTCGATGTGCTCGCCAACCGGATCACCTACGATATCGACGCCGATGTCGCGGTCGCCACCGGCGATGTGGTCATTACCTATGGCAACTACGTCCTGGTGGCGCGCCAAGTGGTCTACGACCGGCGCAACGACCGGCTGAGGGCCGAAGGCGAGATCCGCCTGACCGAGCCCGGCGGTAACATCCTGGAGGCCGACGTCGCCGAGCTGTGGAACCGGTTCCGCGACGGGTTCGCCGAGCACCTGCGCCTGCTGCTCACCAACGACGCGACGATCACGGCGCAATATGCCAGGCGGCGCGACGGGGTCATTACCGTGTTCACGCGGGTGACCTATACCCGTTGCAAGACCTGCCTGATGGCCGACGGGACGCCGCTGTGGCAGATCGTGTCGGCCGAGGTGACCCACAATGAAGAAGAAGGCATCATCTATCACCGCGACGCCACCTTCGAATTCCTCGGACTGCCGGTGTTCTGGCTGCCCTATCTCAGCCATCCCGACCCGACGGTGGAGCGTCGCAGCGGATTTCTCATCCCGGCCTTCCGCTTTTCGAGTCAATTCGGTCTGGGCGTGGAGGTGCCGTATTTCTGGAACCTGGCGCCCAACTACGACATCACGTTTCGCCCGCTGATCACCTCCCGCCAGGGGCCGCTGCTCAGAGGAGAGTGGCGTCACCGTCTGGCGAGGGGCGTCTACTCGGTGGATGCCGGGGGGATCCATCAGCTCGACACGGATCTGCGCTCGCCGGGCGATCGGGAGTGGCGCGGCTTCATGCGAACCAGGGGCGATTTCAACATCAACGAACGCTGGACCTGGGGCTGGGACGCCACCGCCATCAGCGACGACACCTTCATGCGCCACTACAAGATCGACGGCCGCACCGAGATCGTCAGTCAGGCCCATCTCACGGGCTTGAGCGGACGCAACTACTTCACCGCCCAGACATTGCATTTCCAGGGGCTACTCCCCGGCGACGACAGCGACACCTATCCATATGTAATGCCGTGGGTGCGACACGACTACATGCTCGACAGGCCGGTGCTCGGCGGTGATTTGGGCATCGAAACCAACGTCTACAGCCTGTTTCGTGACGATCCGCTGATGCCGTTTCCCACCGTGAACCAGTCCCGTCGCCAGAGCCGGGCGGTGGTCGACGCCCATTGGCAACGCCGGATGGTCGGCGGTTTGGGCCAGGTGGTGACGCCATTCGCCCGTCTGCGCGGCGATGTCTACCACACCGAGGACCTTCCAGACGTGGTGGATCCAGGCGACCGGCGCGACGATCAGATCACCGCACGGGTGCTCCCGACCGTCGGTGTGGACATGCGCTGGCCGTTCATGCGCTCCGACTGGCTCGGCACTCATGTGATCACCCCGGTCGCGCAAGTCATAAGCTCGGCCAACGAGACCCAGCAGCACCGGATCGGCAACGAGGACGCGATCCAGGTCAATTTCGATCACACCGGCCTTTTTCTCCATGACCGGTTCATGGGCGATGACCGTTATGAGGGCGGAACCCGTGCCAATCTCGGCATGCTCTATACCATGCTCATGCCCACGGGCGGCTTTGCCCGGGCCAGCTTCGGCCAGTCCTTCCACGTGGCCGGCAAGAACAGCTTTGCACCCACCTCAGGCCTGGCTGGCACCCAGTCGGATCTGGTGGGGGCGCTGGCACTGCAGCCGTTTGAGAACCTGCGCCTCAGCTACCAGGTGCGCCTCGACCAGGAGACCTTCGACGTCCACACCCAGGAGATCGGCCTCGATGCCAGGTTCTGGCGCTTGAACACCACCCTCAACTATGTCGCCCTGGGGGCCGAGCCGCAGCATGGCCGGCCGTTCGACCAGGAGCAGGTGTGGGGCGCGGCGGAGTATGATCTGGGCGGCGGGTGGAGCATCCTTGGCGCCGCACGCTATGATGTGGAAACCAACAGGCTGGTGCGCGGCCAACTCGGTTTCGGCTTCACCTGCGACTGTTTCAACTTCCAGGTCTTTTACAGGCGCGACAACACCTCGGACCGGGATGTCCGAGAGGATCACTCGGTGCTCCTGCAAATCGAGTTCAAGACTCTCGGCTCGACGGCCATCGGGGGCGGCTTTTGAGCTTGCGCGGGGCGTAAACGGCGATGAATGCACGCAAGCGTGCCAACGAGGTCATAATGTTGCGGTATTTTCAGGCGATCTGGTGCGGCCTGAGCCCGATTCGGGCCGGAAAATCGCACGGGTGAGATGAGAACTCTGGGATTGCGAACCTTCTTGATGTCGGCTGTCCTGGCAGCCACCGTCGTCCTGGCCGCGTCACCGCAGGCCCAGACCGCCACCTCGCAGCGGCTGGTCGTTGTGGTGAACGACCATCCGATTACCGACTATGACGTCGATCAGCGCATGCGGCTCAACGAAGTGCTGGGCAATTCCAGTGGCAGCGAGGCCCAGCAGCGCAAGGCGGCGCTGGAGGGGCTGATTGACGACGTCATCAAGCGGGCCGAAGCCAAGCGGCTCAACCTCGAGCCGACCGAGCAGCAGGTCGCCGAGGCCATTGAAAGGATGGCCAGGAATACCGGCTCGACGGTGGACGGGCTGACCGCGATTTTGCGACCGAAGGGTGTGTCGATGAACACGCTGAGGCAATACGTCTCGGCCTCGCTCGCCTTCAACTGGATTGCCAACCGCCAATACAACATCCAGGTCAATGTCGATCCATCCGAAATTGATCGCCGCCTGGCGAGCATGAAGTCCGATCCGCGGTTCAAGCCGGTGCTTGTTTACGAACTCCAGGAGGTTGCTTTGCCGGTGGAGCAGTTGGGGGACGCGATGGCGGATCAGCTGTTCCAGGCCCGGGCCGTCGAGGCCCAGCAGTTGATTCAGCGCTTCACCGGCTGCGCCAACACCAGGGCGGCAGCTTCAGGCATCTTCAATGTGAAGATCAGCGACGTCGTCAAGGTCCCTGCCGATCAGTTGCCCAATGACATGAAAAAGGCGCTGGAAGATGCAGGGCCCGGCAAGCTGCTGGGACCCATGCGGATCGCCGATGGCATCCAGTTTATCGCCTTCTGCCGGCGGACCACGGTGGAGACGCCGCCACCGACGCGCGAGATGGTCGAGAACCAGTTGCATAACGAGAAATACCAGCTCGCCAGCCAGCGCATCCTGCGCGATTTGCGCCGCAGCGCCTATATCGACTACAAGGATTCCTCCCGCACTCAGTAGGGCCGCCGAACCATCGTGGCCGCGGGGCTTGAGTCTCGGCGTGGCCATGACCCCCCCTTCGCGTCTTGCGCTCGCACTCACACTGGGTGAGCCGGCCGGCATCGGCCCTGATATCGCGCTCATGGCCTGGCATCGGCGAAACGCGGCCGACGGCCATTTTCTGGTGATCGGGGACCTTCAATGCCTTGCTCACCGGTCGAGGCTCATGGGACTGGACACTCCTCTCGCCGCCATTTCTGCGCCCGCCGAGGCGGCGGCTGTCTTCGACCGGGCGCTACCCGTTCTTGGCGAGCCGCTCGAAACCCTGCCGGTCGCTGGAACTCCCGATCCCGCGGCGGCCGGTGCAGTGGTGCGGGCCATTGAGATGGCGGTCGACCTGGCGCTGGACGGACGGGTCGCCGGCATCGTCACCAACCCGATCCACAAGGAGTCGCTGTACCGGGCAGGTTTTGCGCATCAGGGCCACACCGACTTTCTGGCTCATCTCGCCCGCCGCGCCGGACATGCGGCCGAGCCGGTGATGATGCTGTCGGCGGGGGCGTTGCGCACCGTGCCGCTCACCATCCATATTCCGCTCAAAGACGTGGCCCACGCCATCACCGAGGAGGTGATCATTGCCCAGGCCCGTATCTTGGCGCGCGAGCTTTCCGGCCTCCTCGGCCACAGACCAGTGCGCATGGCGGTCGCCGGCCTCAATCCCCATGCCGGCGAGAACAGCACCATCGGAACCGAGGAGCGTGACATTATCGCTCCGGCCGTGGCGCGGCTGAGATCCGAGGGGCTGGACATCAGCGGCCCGCTGTCGGCTGACACCTTGTTTCATGACGAAGCGCGTGCCCGCTTCGACGTCGTGTTGTGCATGTATCACGACCAGGCGCTCATTCCGGTGAAGACGATCGGCTTTCACGAAGGCGTCAACACCACGCTCGGCCTGCCGTTCGTGCGCACCTCGCCCGACCACGGCACAGCGTTTTCACTGGCCGGCACTGGCCAGGCCAACCCGTCTAGCCTGCTCGCTGCGCTCAATCTCGCCCGACAGCTTGCCGCTGCCCGCCCAGGGCGTGTGCGGTGAGCGCGGACCCTTTGCCGCCGCTGCGCGAGGTGATCGCCCGGCACGGGCTGTCGGCCCGCCGGTCGCTGGGCCAGAACTTTCTGCTCGACCTCAACCTCACCCGGCGTATCGCCCGCGCCGCTGCTCCGCTGGCCGGTCACGTGGTCGTCGAGGTTGGTCCCGGCCCCGGCGGCCTGACACGGGCACTGCTGATGGAGGGTGCCACGCGGGTGATTGCGGTGGAGCGCGATCGACGCGCCTTGCCGGCGCTGGCCGAGATCGCGGCGGCGTTCCCGGGCCGGCTCGAAATTGTGGAGGCCGATGCGCTTGGCGTCGACTGGCCGGCGCTGGTCGGCGCATGCCCGGCCAAGATCGTGGCCAATCTGCCCTACAATATCGCCACACCTCTTCTCGTCGGCTGGCTCACCGCCGAGCCGTGGCCACCGTGGTATCGCTCTTTGACGTTGATGTTCCAGAGCGAGGTCGCCGAGCGCATCGCAGCCGGCCCCGGCGGCAAGGTTTACGGCCGGCTCTCGGTCATTGCCCAGGCCCGGGCGCGCGCCCGGGCGCTGTTCGACATCGACCGGCGCGCCTTCACGCCTTCGCCCAAGGTGACCTCGACTTTGGTCGAGATCGTGCCGTTGCCTGAGCCTCCCGTGCCGTGCCCGATCGCCGCCTTGGAGCGGGTGACGGCCGCCGCCTTCGGCCAGCGCCGTAAGATGCTGCGCTCAAGCCTCAAGACGTTGCTGGCGGACCCTGAGCCGCTGCTTGCACACGCCGGTATCCGTCCGTCGGTGCGCGCCGAGGACCTCTCGGTGGCCGACTTCTGCCGGCTTGCGCAATTGCTTGGCGA
>CAYWVA010000201.1:0-5199 GCA_964461545.1 uncultured Rhizobiaceae bacterium
CACCTCGAAGGTCCATAGGCCAGGCATTGGTGTCGTGCAATCGCAATGGGTGAAAACTTTGGCCCGGCTGCATTCACACTCACAACCTTCCACACATGATGGCGGAGGCTCAACATTGAGCTTGAACTCATTCCGGCAAGCGTGAAGACCATTCGTACATTCAGACTTGAACGAAAATTCCTCATGATTCATCGTGAAGCGGAGCAAGTCGACCTTCGGCTCGTCCGTGACTTCGACTGTGTTCCTTTGATTGATCCATTCACCCGGGGCCGGCCATGACTCCCCGTCGGGCGCAACTGGCACAACAACGACGGGCTCCACGGTCCGGTCTGTCGATCCCCCGTTACGATCGAATCTGCCGAACTGAACGCGTCCCCAGCCCCTGATTTCGCGCCTGCCGTCGACTTCATTGTTTCCAGCAGCAGTCCTGTTATTGATCCAGCCCTTGAACGCGTCGACAGAGACGTCTGGGTACCTGGCCGTGCCCGTCATGCAGTCCGCACCGGCCGTTCTCGCCACGCCAACCTGCTCCCAGGCCAGTGCATCTGCATCGTCAGCCAGCAACGGGGAACCCGAATAGCCGATGCAAGGCAGGCCGCCATCTGTCTGGCAGACTTCGACCTCCGGCCCCCCCACGTCGCAGGCCTTGATTGGCACGGAACGATGCAGTTTGATCCCCGTGCCCACCTTTTCTGGCGCGTGGCTGGTCCGGCCGAAACCGACCAGGGCCAGTTGCTTGGGAAGCTCGACGGTACCGCGTGGCAACCAGGGCCAGACCTCGGCAGGCTCCGCCAGCTTCACCAGCGCAATGGTGTCGCCATCGCGGGCTGTACAGATGCTCACGGCCAATTCGTCCTGCTCCTGGCAGTAATCGATCGTCGTCTCCACGGGCAGAGGTTTCTCGGCTTGAAGAAAAACCTTCAGGTTCAACGGCCCGCCGTCGCTATGGACACAGTGTCCCGCGGTCAGAAGCCAACGCGGGGAGATCAGCGCGGCACTGCAAAGCCACAATCCATCCGTGGCGGAGTCGTCGAACACCGCACCGACTGCGGGAAACTCCACATTCGGCGCGTAGTTCTCCAGGAAGCTGATCACTGCGGCGATATCCTCGTGACTCGCGCCGGCCACGCCGGGCGCCATGCCGAGTGCCATGGCACATAGCAACGGTCGTGCGAAGAACCCTGTTCGTCGATCAGGCAGAGTGGGCATACCCATCACTCCTCAGAGCCACTGCGTGTGATTACACCCGTAAGCCACACTGACTGGCCCGCAATCAGTTGATATCGTGCGCGTGCAGAGTCCCTCCGTGGCTGCCGTCGGACGGCTCAGTCTCACATTGGTTGATATTTCCGGCACCGAAACGCCCCGTCAGCATTACCCGATCGGTGCTGTCGATGGCACGATGGAAAAAGAAAACGTGCGGTTCGGGTTCATTCCCGTGTGTCAGGTTGACTACGAAGCAGAGCCGGCCGCCTGGAGCGCGTCTCACCTCGATTTCGTCGCCTGACGCAAGGTTCCAGCGAACAGCCAGCGCCGGGCCAGGCATGACAAACACTGGGCCGACTTCCCCCGGAGTCCACGAATGCACTTGTCGGAACACGAGCTGATCTCCAGCACAGACATGCCCACTGATGTCGTGACCCAATTGGTGCGGTCGAACTTCAGTGAATGTCCAGATCGTGTTGAACAACGGCGGCTCGCCGGGCCGAAGTGTGCCTGAGCTTTCCTGCGGGCACGGTTGCGCAGCAGCATTCGAGAAGCCCGCCACAAGCATTGCCAAGCCGCAACACAGGATCTTCCAGGAATCTGTCATGACAAGTCCTCCTCGATCACTTCTTGAACCTCAATTTTTCGCCTTGATGTCTCTCACAATGCTGCTATGTGCCACGTTCGAGGCGATTATCTCACTGCATTTCCGGCGCCTGCTGCCACTCGCCATATGCCACCAGCGAAGCCCAGTAATGTGGGTCCCGCCAACGTCTCGTCGTTGCGATGTGCAGTTGGGCTTCACGCAAGGCCGCGGCCGCCTGCTTGCCTTCCTGAAGCAGTCCCACATACATGAACTCCATCAACTTCGCCGTCGCACGATCCGGCACCTGCCAAAGGCTTGCGATCACCGTTCGCGAGCCGGCAAATTGGAACCCGCGGGTCAGTCCGATCATGCCCTCCCCACGCAGCTCGCGTCCGAGGCCCGTGCTGCACGCGGAAAGCACGACGAGATCAGCATTCAGCCGGAGGCCATAGATGTCACGAAGGCGGACGACACCATCCAAGGACTGGCCATTCGCATCGATAGACGAAAACGCCAGGCCAGACAGTGCCGGAAATCTGGTATCGATCAGCCCGTGCGTCGCAAGGTGAATGATCCGGTAGTCGAGTAGCGAATTGCCGAGTATCAGGTCCCGGCTGGCATCCAGGCCTGTCAAGACCAGTCGCTGGTCCTCCGGAACGAGCGAGGCGATGACCGCAGCTTCGTCCCCTGTGGCCGGAAGCCGCTGCAATGCACTCGCACCCCACGCTGCGAACATGTAGGTCGCTGCAGGCGAGCTTGCCTCGGCGATCCTTGGGGTCCCTGAGACCCGCGGGTCGTCGATCTCGAAAACCGGATCCGCAAACACGGCGACGGTCAGCCGATGCGGTACGCGAGGACCCAACTGCTGCCTCTGCGCAACCAGGACAGACATCGAGGGGAGGTTTACGATCTCATGCTTGACAAGCAACGGGACGTCGTCATCCTCGGAACCCTCCAATGGCAACACCGCGAATGGTACGTAGTGGAGCGCACCGTCCGGGACAACGACGACTCGGTGTCTGTCCAGCAGATCCTGGATTGGCCACAGCACCCGAGCTGCGAGCTGCCGCAGCGGCGAATCGCGGTCCGCTTTGGGTCGGCCCGAGTCGAGTAGTCGTAGCCTTTCGTGCGCTTGTCGCGCCAGGGCCGCAATCTCGGCGCCCGGTGCCAGCACGGCAATGCTCGCGGACGAATCAGTCACGATAAAGGCGTAACTTCGTGGCTCCCCCAGCGCGTATTGAACCAGCACGGAGTCAGGATCAAGATTGGCCTGAATTGCGCGAAGATCCTGAATGACAGGTGACCTGAGGCCAGACCTGTCAGAGCTGCCGCGGCGAAGCTCCGTATCGAGGCCGTCGAGTTCCGACTCGGTCCGCCTGAGCTTCTTCAGCAGGGCATCCACTTCGGGTGTGGTAACTCCCGTTCCAATCAATCTGTCATGCTGGAACCGCAGCTCCGCGAATTCGGTATGCAACCGGGATTCCCTGGCGCGTAACTCAGGGTCTGATGCAGCCGGGATTTTGACCGACGAATCGTTGAGCAGGTCGACAAAGGCGCGGGCTCGCGCCCGCTCGCTCATATCCAGTGCTGCATGCAAATACCGCAGGTCATCGAGGTCTTTGAACTGCTCAGCCTGAAGGTCGATATAGAAATGGTAATAATCCTGCCGCAGGCCAAGAAACGTGGCACGCATGTCCGGATTCGTGATCATGCCGCGATGCCGCTCGACGAGGTTGATGGCATGAAGTGCATAGTCAGCAGCGACCTCGAGCCTGCCATTCTCCCGCTTCAGAAGTGCAAGCTCGAAGGCGGCTCGCGCCTCGTGTCGCGACAACGCCATTTCTCGATACATCGACAGTGCCTGGCGCAGATCAGCTTCCGATTCAAGCGCTTGTCCTGACCGGCGTCGTACTGCACCGCGTTCCAGAAGTGCTGCCGCAACCATCAACGCCCTGTCCGCAGCGATCGCCTCGACCGTCACAGCGTCCAGCACCGCCAGCGCCTCGTTCACCTGCCCGACTTCCGCCAGGTCGCGAGCAAGCAGTATTTCAGCTTGCGCAATGTAAGCCGGCCCGCCCACCGAGGCCGCCTCACGGTGTGCGGATATGGCACTCTCCAGATCCTGCTGTTCGCGATAGATGCTTCCCAGAACACGGAGGATCGCCGCCTGCCCGAGTCCATCCCGTGCCTGCCGGCGCACAACTAGTGCGGCCTCCAGGTGTTCTCGTGCCCGCTCCAGGTCACCGGCCAGAAAATAGGCCATGCCGATATCCCCCAATGACTGGCCCTGGGCTTTCAATTCTCCGCGTGCTTCATGCAGGCGGAGAGCCTCCAACGAACTGGCCAACGCATTGTCGATATCACCGAGGCCCCTGTACGCGCTGCTGATATTGTCGAGCGCGTAGCCACGGAGCTTGGGCAGCCTGTCTGGAGTCGCCAACGCTATGACCCTGGCAAGTGACGTGATTGCCTCTGCCAGGTGACCCTGATCCATTTCGACGACGCTGAGGTTCAGTGTCGAGTTCAGCTCCTCCGACCATTCCCTTGCGTCACGAAAAACTGCCGCCGCATGCACGAAGTGCAAGCGCGCTGCGTCCAGGTCCCCCTGATAGTACTTACTGATTCCGATGTGGTTGATGATGCGCGCGCGCTCGTAGTGTTCATCGCGCCGGGCCTTGATATTCATTGCCTCGAGTGAAATTCGCAGTGCTTCAGCAAACAATGACTCGGAATCAGATGCCGCGGAGGAAGACGCAGGATTCTTGCCCAGTTGTGTCGCTTCCTCGATGACAGAAGCCGCCTTGAGGTGCAGGGCGCTCGCAAACAGGCTGTCGTTTCCGCTGGCGCGGTACAGGTCCGCAGCTCGATCGGCCTCTTGAATCGAACCTTGCCAGTCCGTCAGTTCGTGATGGAGGACGTGAGCCAGCGCGAGGCTCGCCCGGGCAGCAGCAGGCCGATCGTCCAGTTCATGCCAGCATTCGGCCGCTTTGCGGTAGGCTGAAACAACCTCGGCCCAGGCGGCGTTACCGCCGACAAAATAACTTTTGGCGGCCTGAGTCTCACTGTGCAACGCGTCACGGCGCAGTTCGGTCTGTTGACTGCCGCCGGCCAGGCGCGAGATGGTCAGAATGTAATGCCCTAATCCGCCCGTGTACTCGTTCGAGCGCAAGCGTATGAGGTGCTCTCCCGCCTGGGTAGGCTCGACAAGTATTCGCTCTGACTCCAGCCGCAAGAATGGCGAGTTGTAACTGACCTGTACCCCATGTGGCGCCTGCAAGCTGACAATGAAGTCGAGCCCTGCCTGCTCGAGCTCAAGCAGATAAGCTTGGCCGGCGTCGAGGGTGACGCGATAGGCATGGACTTCGTCGGCGCGCATCTGTCCCGGCCGAGCCTGGCCGACAACCAGG
>CAYWVA010000202.1:0-5165 GCA_964461545.1 uncultured Rhizobiaceae bacterium
TTTCCCCGCCTGTTCCAGGCCGCCGAGACGATCCCCGGCCTCACCTGGCCGAGCCTGACATTCTCCGACACCCTCAGCGTCTATCTCGGCCGGCGCCGCGTCGACCTCGTCTGGCTCGGGCGCGGCCACACGGCGGGCGACATCGTCGCCTGGGTTCCGGATTCCAAGGTCATGTATTCCGGAGACCTCGTCGAGTACCGCTCGGCATGCTATTGCGGCGACGCCCATTTCGGAGACTGGCCGGCAACGCTGGACAGCCTCGCCGATCTCGAGCCCGAAGCCCTGATGCCGGGACGCGGCGACGCGGTGATCGGGCAAGACAAGGTGGCCGAGGCCGTCGAGCTGACGCGCCAGTTCCTGCGCGATACCTACGACACGGTTTCGTGTCGCGCGGCGCGCGGGGCGGCGCTCAAGGAGTGCTTTGATGCCGCGGCCGCGCACATGCGCCCTATCTACGGCGAGTGGGCGATCTTCGAGCACTGCCTGCCATTCAACGTGGCGCGCGCCTATGACGAGGCCCAAGGCGTCGACACGCCGCGCATTTGGACCGCCGAGCGCGACCGCCAGATGTGGCAGTCGCTGCAGGGGTGAGGCGGTCCGCCCGTCAGTGGTGGCACAAACCCGTCGGCCGCCCTTAATCTCGCCCAGCTTTGCCCTACCATGACATCAACCGCCAAAAGGGGGAGCCTGATGCGCAAACCGACCATCCTAGCGCTGGCCTTCAGCGTTCTTGTAGCTACGCCTGGTCTGTCACTGGCCGCCGACCTGGTGATCGGGGTGCCGAACTGGTCATCGGCCGCCGTAACGGCGCACGTGCTGAAAACTGTTCTGGAAGAAGAGTTCAACGCCAGCGTGGAGCTGGAGGAGGGGACCGAGGCAGAGATCTTTGCGCGCATGGATGCAGGCATCGCCCACATCCACCCGGAGGTCTGGCTGCCCAACCACAGCGCGTTGAGCACCGAGTACGTGGTGAGACGCAAGACCGTGGAGATGAGCCCCAAGGGGGTCACCGCCCGCCAGGGAATCTGCGTGACACGTCACACTCGCGATCATTTCGGCGTCAAATCGGTTGCCGACCTCACCGACCCCCGGAAGGCGGCGATCTTCGACACCGTTGGCGACGGCCGTGGAGAGATCTGGATCGGAGCCCCCGGCTGGTCGTCGACGCGTATCGAGCGCATCCGGGCTGAGGGCTATGGCTTCGCCGCGACCATGAAGCTTCTCGAGGCCGAAGAGACGATCGCCACCGCCGCCATAGATGCCGCGGTCGCCGTCGATAAGCCGCTGGTCTTCTACTGTTACCAGCCGCACCACGTGTTCGAACTGCACGACATCGTGTATCTCGAGGAACCGCCCTACGACCCGCGCAACTGGGCGATCGTCGATTCGGTCGACTCCGATTGGCTGGCCAAGTCGAAGGCCGTCGGCGCCTGGCCCGTGTCGTCGTTCCACATTCACTATTCGGTGAAGCTGGCTGAACAGCGGCCCGACATTGCCGCGTTCCTGGCGGCCATCCAGCTCGACGTCGATACAGTTACGCAAATGACCTATTCGGTCGTGGTCGAACGGCGCCATCCCAGCGAGTTCGCGGCCGAATGGGTGAGCGAGAACCGAGAGCGCATCTCGGCCTGGCGCGACGCGGCAAGATAGCTGAGGAGTTCACGGATGACGTTTGACGGTCCAGGAACCGGCGAGTCCAGGCTTGCGGTTTTGAACTGGTGCTGCCGGCTCGGCCTTGCCGCCATCTTGCTGGTGGCAAGCGCAACGCTGGCGTTCCCGTTCCAGAGCCAGAGCCAGATCTACAACCCGACTACGCGCAGTTGGGAGAACTACGATCCGACCCGGGCGATGCGCTACTACCAGATGTATGGCCGCACTCCCGAGCAGTTCCAGCGCCAGGTGGTGACGTTTCGCACCGCCGAGGCGCCGGGAACCATCGTGATCGACGCCGACAAGAACTTCCTCTATTTCGTGCTCGCCGACTTCCAGGCGATCCGCTACGGAATCAGCGTCGGGCGCGACGGTTTCGGCTGGGCCGGCGTCGTGACTGTCGGCCGCAAGGCCGAATGGCCGACCTGGACGCCGCCGGCGTCGATGATCGAGCGTGACCCGAGACTGGCCGAATACGCCGGCGGGATGCCCGGCGGACCGGCCAACCCCCTTGGGGCGCGAGCCATCTATCTCTACGAGGGAGGGCACGACACCATCTATCGCGTTCATGGCACCAACGAGCCCTGGTCGATCGGTCTGAATGTCTCGTCGGGCTGCTTTCGGATGGTCAACGAGGATGTCGAAGATCTTTACGAGCGGGTCCAGGTCGGCGCCAAGGTCATCGTGCTCATGCAAGGTGCGGCACTCTATAGAGGGATGTGAATCGACCGGATCTTTCCAACTCTACCGAAAGGGCCAGCATGAACCGCGCAACGACGTCGTCATTCGCCAGGTGGCCGGTCATCGCCGCACTCGCGGCGCTGGCAGGCTGCGCTCAGCACTCGCCGGTGGCGCAACAATCCCCGCAGTCGACGTTCCGCCAAACGGTGGAGACCGCTCCTGCCGACCTGCAGCTGGTTTGCGCCGGAGAGGCGGCGCGCATCTATGAAGTTTCGTCCGACAGGGTTCTGCCGATCTCGTCGTCGGCCGAGGGGGAAACGTTCACGGTCGTCCTCAATGCCGACGGCACACAGGCCATCTGCACCATCGACAACCACGGCAACGTGCTGTCGCTCACTAGGATATGACCGGTTTACCGAAGTGCCATCGGCGCTTCCCAGAGGGCAAAGGGCAGGCGAGGCCTTAACTCACCCGATTATCAACGGCGCCGCGAATGGCCTCGGTGAGTCCGTTTCCGAAAAGCGGCTTTTCGACGATCACCACCCCGACCTCGGCCGCCCGGCGACGCACGGCAAGTCCAGGATGGCCGGTGATCAGGATGGCCGGCAGCTCGATGCCGTCGCTCCTGAGCTGGGCCAGAAGTTCGAGGCCGGTCATGTCAGGCATGGAGTAGTCGATCACCAGGCACCCGAAGCTGGGCAGGTCGGGCTCGTTCAGGAGCGCTTGCGCGTCGCCATAGAGCTTGACCACGAATCCTTCGATCTCAAGACAGAACTTGAGCGAATTGAGGACCGCGACGTCATCGTCGACCACCAGCACCATCGGGACACGAAATCCCAGCTCTCGACTGTCCTTGCTTGTTGCCTTCATATCGCCCGCCGTCTTTTGCCGAAGCGTCGACAACAGCACGACAGCCAGGCGCGGCGCCTTGATCCAGCGCAAGCCCGTTGGAGTAAGTTTGCCTACCGCCGGTCCGGCAGGAGCCCGGCGATCAGCGCCATGCGAACGAGATCGGACAGGCTTGCCGCCTGCATCTTGGTCATCAAATTGGCCCGATAGATCTCGACGGTACGCGGGCTGATGCCGAGTTCGAAGGCGATGATCTTGTTGGGCTGTCCGGCAACAAGCCCGTCCAGCACCTGTCGCTCGCGCCGTGAGAGCGCCGTGATGCGCTCGGTGAGTTCGCGCCGTTCGGCCTCGCGCCCGTCGTCGGCACCTTTGCGACGCAGGGCGGCGCGTACCGCCGCAAGCAGCACCTTGTCGTCGAACGGCTTTTCCAGAAAGTCCACCGCCCCGAACTTCATCGCCTCGACGGCCAGCGGCACATCGCCGTGCCCGGTGATGACGATGACCGGCAAGGCCAGCCGCATCTCCTGGATGCGCTGCAAAAGCTCGATGCCGCTCATCTCCGGCATGCGCACGTCGGTAATGACGCAGCCTGAAACGCCAGCCTCCAGCCTGTCGAGGAAGGCCCTGGCCGACTCATAGGTGCGCACCTTGATTTCGGCAGCATTGAGCAGAAATTCGAGCGACTCCCTGACCGCGTCGTCATCGTCGATTACATGCACCAGGTCGTCATCCGGCATGTTGGACCTCTTCTTTGGAAACAGCGGGCAGGGTGAAGCGGAAAATGGCGCCGCCGGCAGGGTTGGGTTCGGCACGGATATTGCCCCCATGCGCCTCGATGATGGTGCGTGAGATCGACAGGCCAACTCCCATGCCGTGGCGTTTGGTGGTGAAGAACGGCTGAAATAGCTGCGCTCGCACATCGGCACCGAAGCCGGCGCCGGTGTCGGAGACGCACATTTCGACCATGTTGTCGTCGGCTCTGGTCGCCGAGATGACGAGTTCGCGCCGCTCGGACTCGTCCATGGCCTCGATGGCATTGCGCATCAGGTTGATCAGCACCTGCTGGACCTGAACCCGGTCGGCGAGCACCAGTTCGGCCGCCGGGTCGAGCTGATAGCGCACCCGGATACCTCGCTCTTTGGCGCCGACAAGTGCTATGGCGCTGGCCTCCTCGATCAGCTTGGCGACGCTTTCAACTCTCCGCTCGGTCTCGCCGCGCGACACGAAGTCGCGTAAGCGGCGGATGATCTCGCCGGCCCGCATTGCCTGATCGGCGGCCTTGTCCAGGGCATTGCTTACCATCCGCGAGCGATCGTCGGGATGCCCTTCGAGCAGGCGCCTGCAACCCTTGAGGTAGTTGGCGATGGCTGACAGTGGCTGGTTGAGCTCGTGCGCCAGCGCCGAGGCCATCTCGCCCATGGCGGTGAGACGCGAAATGTGCACCAGCTCCGACTGCAGCTCCTGCAGTCGCGTTTCAGTCTGTTGCCGCTCGGTCAGATCGCGGATGAAGCCGGTAAAAAAGCGCCGGCCGCCCGAGCTCATTTCGCCGACCGCCAGCTCCATCGGAAAGGTCGAGCCGTCCCTGCGCTCGCCCACCACCACCCGGCCGATGCCGATGATGCGGCGCTCGCCGGTGTTGAAATAGCGTTTGAGGTAACCGTCATGCTGCTGCCGGTACGGAGACGGCATCAGTATGGACACATTGCGGCCGATGGCTTCCTCGGCGGTAAGGCCGAACAACCGCTCCGCTGCGGCGCTGAACGATTGCATGATGCCGGCCTCATCGATGACGATCATGGCGTCGGGAACGGTGTCGAGTATCGACTTCAAGTGCCGGGCGCTGGCAGCGGCCCGACGGCTCGCCCGCAGCAGCCGCTCGCCGAACCACGCCATGCCGATGCCAAGGACGGCAAAGGCGACAGCGCCGCCGGCTTCGGACTGCGAGATGGGGCCCGTAGCGGCCGCAGCGGTAAGCACCAGGATCA
>CAYWVA010000203.1:0-5150 GCA_964461545.1 uncultured Rhizobiaceae bacterium
AACAACCTCGAGCTGTTCTCCAATGCCCCGCTGGTCAGCCTCGACCACTACCGCCGGCTGGGCGAAAACGCGGCCGCCTATGCGCTGGGTGAGTGGCCCGAGCCGGTGGTGGTGCCGACCCACGGCGAGGCCATGGGAGCGCGCTACCATGCCCGCGTGGCCCTCATCCATGCCATCGAGACATCGCTCACCGCCGACGGCGCCAAGCCCGAGGAAATAGAGGTTGCCATGACGGAAAGCCCGCGATGACGGATAAGCTCACCACGGCCGATTACCCCTTGGCCCAGACCCGGCCCGAACTGGTCTGCGGCGCCCGCGGCAAGTCGCTTGGCGACATCACCCTCGACAAGGTGGTGGCGGGCGACATTGAGATGGACGATCTGCGCATCACACCCGATGCGCTCCTGGCCCAGGCCGAGATCGCCCGCGCCGCCGGCCGGCCCACCTTGGCCGCCAATTTCGAGCGCGCCGCAGAGATGGTCAAAGTGCCGCAAGACCTGATCATGGAGACCTACGAGCTGCTGCGGCCGGGGCGCGCCAAGGACAAAGAGCAACTGATGTCCGCAGCGCGCCGGTTGCGCGATGAATTCGGCGCCGAGGCGCTGGCCGCCTTCCTCGTCGAGGCCGCCGAGGTCTACGAGCGCCGCGGTCTGTTCCGGTTCAGGTACTAGCCCCCGCGTCGTCAAGGCCCTGATGAAGCTCACGCGACGGCAGCGACGTCGTGTCAAACGCGGGCCGGATGATGTCAAGACCGGTCGGGCCAGGCCGGGCGATCCTGGACTGCTGTCGACATCGGCTTGGCGTGCGGCCCAGGATGTGGAATGATCCCGGTGGAGGAGCCACTGCCGCACGATACGTGACCACATTCAGGGAGGAAAAAAGATGTCAAAGTCATTGGTGACACGCCGGAATTTCTTGCAGAAGTCGGCCCTGTGGGCCGCCGCGTTTGCGGCCGGAGGCCTGCCGAGCATGGCCCAAGCAGCGCGCGAAAAGGAGCTCAATATCTATTGCTGGGAGGGCTACAACTCCGACGACGTGCTCGATCCGTTCCGCCGCGAGCACGGCGCCACCGTGCGGGCGGAAGGCCTGACATCGGACCCTGATGCCATCAACCGACTGCGCGCCGGAGAGACCAGGGTGTGGGACCTGCTCAACGTCAACAACCCCTGGGCGCGCGAGATGCTGTGGCCCGAAGGGCTGATCCGCGAGCTGCCGCGCGACCGCTTCGAGCCGTTCTTCGCAAAGATGCTGCCCGAGTTCCATCCGCCCTATGAGTGGGCGATGGATAGGTCGGGACAGCATCTGCTGGGCATGGCGCAGCGCTATGGCCCGTTCTCCTTCGTCGTCAACACCGACAAGATCTCGCGCGACATGGCCGAGGACCAGGGCTTCAAGCTGTTCCTCGACCCGGCGATGAAGGGCCGCTACGGCGTTCTCACCTACGACAACTGGAACATCTACCACATGTGCGTGGCCGCCGACATCGACCCGTTCCGCGAGCACACCGAGGCCGAGATCGCCAAGGTGGGCGAGATCGCCAAGCAGATCTTCGACGGTGCCAGAAACCTCACCGACGACCTCGTGCAGATGAACCTGGCGCTGATCAACGGCGAGATCGATGCCTACTTTACCGGCGGCACCTATACTGCCTCGCCGGCCCGCTTCGAGGGTTACGGCAACGTGCGCGGCATCACCCCGCGGCGCGGCCCGATGAACGGCAAGGGCGGCATCGTTTGGATCGAGATCACCTCGGTGGTCAACAACCCCAGCGTCTCGCCGCTGGCGGAGGAGTTCCTCGACTATATCAACCGGCCGGAGGTATCGAAGCTCGTGGCGTTCTCCGAAGGCACCTACAATCCGGTCAGCCAGATGGGCGATCCGGCGTGCTTCGACCTGTTCTCCAGCGAGGAACTCGACGCCATCCAGTGGGATACGCTGGAAGAGGAAATGGCAAACGCGGTGGAGTACGACATCAATCCGGACTACGACACAATGTACGACCTCTATGCCGCGGCCAAGCGGACGCGGGGCGGCTGAGCGTATCGGACGGTGTACGGGCTGGGCGGGATCGCTGCTGGAGGCTCAATGAGCGGCACCACTCTGCCCGTGCTCGAACTGCGCCGTCTCACCAAGCGGTTCGGTGAGTTCACGGCCGTTGACGGTGTCGATCTCGAGATCAGGGAGGGCGAGTTCTTCACCCTGGTGGGCCCGTCCGGCAGCGGCAAGACGACGATGATCCGCCTGCTGGTGGGGATGGATTTCCCCACCGGCGGCGACATCCTGCTGCGCGGCCAGGTCATCAACGATGTCCCGGCCAACAAACGCCCGACCTGCATGGTATTCCAGAACCTGGCCCTGTTCCCGCACAAGTCGGTAGGCGGCAATATCGAGTTCCCGCTCAAGATCGCCGGGGTTGCGCCGGCCAGGCGGCGGGCCCGCGCCGAGCAGTTGCTGGCGCTGCTGCGGATGCCTCCGCACTTCTACGACAAGCCGGTCAGCCAGTGTTCGGGCGGCGAGCGCCAACGCGTTGCGCTGGCCCGCGCGCTCGCCTTCGATCCGCAGATCCTGTTTTTCGACGAGCCGCTCGCCGCGCTCGATTTCCGCTTGCGCAAGACGCTGGAAAAGGAGCTCAAGGACATCCACCGCGAGACCGGCAAGACTTTTGTCTACATCACCCATTCGCTCGAGGAAGCGATGGTGATGAGCGATCGCATCGGCATTCTGAAAGATGGCCGACTGGTGCAGATCGGGACTCCCGCCGACATCTACAACCGGCCGCGCAACAAGTTCGTCGCCCAGTTCATGGGCGAGGTGAACATCATAGAAGTCGCCAAGGCCGGTGCAGCCGCCGTCCGGGACATTCGCAGCAATGCGGAGTTTGCCGTCAGCCAGAGTCTCGATAACTTCGAGCAGGGCTTCCTCATCATTCGCCCCGAGGTGATGAAGATCGGTCATGCCGCCGTCGGCCTGACGAACCGGGTCGAAGGCGTGCTGTTCAACGACTATGCTCTCGGCTCCCGCATTCAGTACCAGGTGCGCGCGGCGCAGGACGGTGAGGCGCACTGGCTGGTCGAGCGGCTTCAGGACGACCCGTTGCGGGGTACGCGTGGCGAGCCGGTGACCATCGGCTGGCGTAGCGAAGATTCCATTCTGGTGAACGAGTGAGCAAGGGCGCGACCATGGCTCGGACGTCACGGGCGGAATTCGCAAGATGGGTGAGGCAGCCGGGCGTGCTGTGTGCGCTGCCGGCATCGCTGTTTCTGGTGGTCGGCTTTGCCGGGCCGCTGCTCATGGTGCTCGGCTACAGCTTCATGCCCTCTCGGACGTTTTCGCTGCTGCAGATGCCGACGCTGGAGAATTTCGCCTCGGTATTCGCCGGCACTTACTACGTCTCGTTCTTGTGGTCGCTGCTGCTTGCCTCGCTCACCGTGCTGATCCTGCTGGCCGTGTGCTATCCCATCGCCTACGGCATGATCAAGCTGTTCCCCAGATGGGCGCCGGTGGTGACGGTGCTGGTGGCGCTGCCGCTTCTCATCTCGGAGAACATCCGGCTGTTCGGCTGGGTGCTGATTCTGCTCAAGAACGGCATCCTCGACGGCACCCTGCAGGCCCTCTTCGGCGTTTCGGTCTCAGGCCTGCTCTATACCGTGCCGGCAACCGTCCTCGGCCTCATCTATGTCTATCTGCCGTTCATGCTGTTTCCTTTGGTGATCGGCATCGCCATGGTGCCCGACAGCCTGAGGGAGGCAGCCGCCGACCTCGGCGCCAGCCGCTTGCAGATTTTCCGCGAGGTCGAACTGCCGCTGTCGATGCCCGGCGTTCTGATCGGCTGCCTGCTCACCTTCATCCTCGCTCTGGGCTCACTGGCGGAGTCCAAGATCCTGGGCGGGCAGGTGATCATCACCATTGCCCACGACATCGAGTCCGCTTTCACCTTCGCCCAGAACTGGCCGCGCGGCTCGGTGCTGTCGGTGGTGCTGATCGCCTTCACAGGCACTGCGGTGTTCTTCCTGTTTCGGCGCCTCGACCTCGACCGCATCATCGGACGACGCTGATGGCTGGCAGGCGCACTACAACCACCCACCTGACCGCACTGTGGACCGGTGCGATCCTTGTGTTTCTCTACCTGCCGATCATTTCGGTGGTGCTGGCTTCGTTCTCCCGGGGGCGCTACTTCCAGTTTCCCGTTACTCAGTGGGATACCGTCTGGTATCATAGGGCCTTCGAGTCGCTGCAGGTGCGCGACCTGGTGTGGACTTCGCTGGCGGTAGCCGGCCTGGTAACGATGCTCTCCGTCGTGCTCGGCTTCTTCGGGGCGCTGGCCTTTGCCCGCTTCGACTGGAAGGGCCGCAAGCTCTACCAGCGCCTGATCCTGCTGCCGATCTTCTTTCCCCAGGCGGTCCTTGGCCTGGCGCTGCTGTTGTGGTTTTCCGCGCTTGGCATCACCACCAGCTGGCAGACGGGGGTCTTCGCCCACATGGTGTGGATCGTGCCGATCGTCACCCTCATCATGTCAATCCAGGTCTACGGCTTCGATCCGGCCCTTGAGGAGGCTGCCTTCGATCTCGGTGCGACGCGCTGGCAGGTGATGAAGGAAGTGACGCTGCCGATCCTGGCTCCAGGCATCATAACCGGCACCATATTTGCGTTTCTGCTGTCGTGGGGAAATTTTCCCCTGTCGCTGTTCACCACCGGCGCCGACCAGACGGTTCCAAAGTGGCTCTATGCCAAGATGGTCTCCGGCTACACGCCTCTGGTGCCCACCCTGGGTTCGCTGACCATGGCGGGGGCGGCCATCATCCTGCTCGGCGCCTTCGGCCTCGCCAGGCTTGTCCGCTATGCCCGCGATCGCCGCGGGCGGACCGCCCCTGCCGGGGCACCGGCGACGCAATCGCCAATCGCGCTAACCGAGGGAGGAAGACCATGATCTCGTCTGTTGAAGGCCGCTCCGTGGTGGTGACCGGAGGCAGCAAGGGCATCGGCAAGGGCATCGCCCGCTGCTTCGCGAAAGCCGGCGCCAAGGTGATGATCGTCGCCCGCCATGTCGATCAGGCCGAATCCGCGGCCAAAGAGATCGGCAATGGTGCCAGCGCCTGCAGCGGCGACGTGACCAGCTTCGAGGACATGCAGGCCATGGCCAAGACGGCGGC
>CAYWVA010000204.1:0-5088 GCA_964461545.1 uncultured Rhizobiaceae bacterium
TGTCGCCGCTGGCTCGGGCGCGGCTGAGCGCCGTTGCCACCGCGACCGCCGGGCTCGTGCTGTGTGCGCTGGCCCTGTGGGCGGTCTATCTCGTGTGGCCGTCGTCGCGCTGGAGCGGCAATCTCTGGGACCTCCGCTTCCCGCAGCGGCTGATCATCCCGACGCTTGCCAACAGCGTGGTGATCGTGGGCCTGTTCCTCGCCGCGGCATCGCTGTTCTGGAGCCTCGCCGACGCCATCATGGATCAGCCGATCGAGCTTGCCGCCTACGATGCCGAACCATCCGCCGGCCCGGTGTGGCGGGTGGCGCATCTGTCCGACCTGCACGCGGTGGGCGGGCCATACGAATTCCGCCTCGAAAGCGGCCGCGCCGGCCCTCAGGGCAATGACGGCATGCGACAGGCGCTGGCGCGCCTTGCTGCCGTGCACGCGCAAGATCCCGTCGACCTCGTCCTGATGAGCGGCGACATGACCGATGCCGGACGATCGACGGAATGGGCAGAGTTTCTGGAGGCGCTCGGCGACTATCCCGAGATCGCCAAACGAACCCTGATGCTGCCAGGCAACCACGACCTCAACGTCGTGGATCGCGCCGATCCGGCGCGTCTGGAACTGCCGACCGGGACTGGCAAGGCCTTGCGCGAGATGCGCACGCTGTCCGGCCTGGTCGCCGTTCAGGGCGAACGCGTCCTGGTGATGGACCGCGCCACCAAGCGGTTCTCCGTTACGCTCGCCAGCGCCGTCGCCCCGCACCGCGACGCTATTCGGGAGTTCGCCGACACCGGCAGCTTTCGCCTCTCCATGACTCTTGGGCGTTTGTGGGATGATTTATTTCCGATGATCCTGCCGCCGGACACGTCGGGCGGGCTCGGCGTCATCCTGCTCAATTCCAACGCCGAGACGCACTTTTCCTTCACCAATGCGCTCGGCCTCGTCCCGACCGCGCAGGCCCGCGACCTGATCGCGGCGACGCGCCAGTTCGCGGACGCCCGATGGATCATCGGGCTGCACCACCATCTGATGGAGTACCCGAAAGCCGGCTCGACCTTGGCCGCCAGGATCGGCACCGCCCTGATCAACGGCAGCTGGTTCGTGCGTCAGTTGCGCCCGCTCGGTCGGCGCGTCGTCGCCATGCACGGACATCGCCACATCGACTGGATCGGCATCTGCGGCGAAACGCGGATTGTTTCTGCCCCCTCACCGGTGATGAGCCAGGGTTCCAAGCGCTTCTACGTCCATCGCTTCGCGCCGCGATCCGATGGCACATTGTCCATGCTTGAGCCGCAATGCGTCGCATGTGTAGACGGCCCCGGCAAGGCCGCGGCGGCGTGATGCTGCCCGGGCGGCCTTAGGCTTCATACCGACCCGATTTGATAACCTCGATGCCGAGTTCGCGCGCCATGGCGACTATGGCCCGCACCGTGGCTGCGCCGGCCGGCTCTCGCGTACTCGCATCGATCAGCGGCTGGGAGATCTTGATGCGATTGACGTGATAGGTGCTGAGATAGTCGAACGTCGAACACTTCGTGCCAAAGTCGTCGATCGCAATCCTGATCCCGAGCTTCTGCAGCCGCTCCAGGACATCGTTCTGAACCAGGTCGGCGCGCGCCAGCATGGATTCGGTGACGTCGAGCTCCAGTTCGCCCGGCGCGACGCGCCATTTCGCCAGGGTATCGGTGACGAACTGCACGAATTCCTCGCCCCGCTTGATGTCGGCATAGGAGATGTTGACGGCGAGCGTCGGGGGTGCGGTGCCGGCCTCGCGCCACAGGCTCATCTGCCGGCAGGCGGTTTCGATCACCCATTGTCCGATCGCCGTGATGGCGCCGGACTTTTCCGCCGTGGACAGGAACGCCCGCGGCATGAGCAGACCGCGCGTCGGATGATGCCAGCGAATGTGCGCCTCCATGCCGACGACACTGCCGCTGGCGAGCGCGATCTGCGGCTTGTAATGCAGTTCGAATTCGCCCCGGCACAGCGCCCCTGCCAAGTCTTCGGTGAGGATCACCTGTTCGCGCACCTGAACGTCGAGTTCCTGGGTGTGGAAGCGGTACTGGTCGCGCCCTTCGTCCTTAGCGCGATAAAGGGCGACGTCGGCTTGCGCCAGCATGTCTTCCGGCGCGGCAGTTTCGGGCGCATAGGTGGAGATGCCGATACTGGCGGTGATGCGCAGTTCGTTGCCGCTCACAATCACAGGCGCGGCCAATGACTTGCGGATCTTGATGGCCAGGGCCCCGGCATCCGACCTGTCGGTGAGGTCGAACTGCATTATGGCGAACTCGTCGCCGCCCAGGCGCGCCACGATATCGGACTCCCGGACGCTCGCCTGGAGCCGTTCGCCGACGGTCATCAGAAGCTGATCGCCGACCGGATGGCCCAAGGTGTCGTTGATGTCCTTGAAGCGGTCGATGTCGAGAGACAGAAGTGCGAAGGCCGAGGCGCCGCGCCGGGACGAGGCAAACGCCTGCCGCAGCCGCTCGAAGAAGGTCGCCCGATTGGCCAGTCCGGTGAGCTGGTCGGTGCGAGCCAGATGCATGATCTTGGCCTCGGCGGCCTTGCGCTCGGTGATGTCGATCAGCAGGCCTTCCAGTTCGGTCAGTCGCCCTGCCGGGTCGCGGATCGCCGCAAAGCGGTCTTCGACCCAGCGGTAGTCGCCGCGGCCGGTCAGCAGGCGAAATTCGCATACGCCGCGCTGAAACCCCTCGTCGAAGACCTGCGCCATCGCGTCGCTGGCGGTGGCGGCGTCGTCGGGATGGACAAGGTTGCGATAAAAATGCGGCGACTCCGTCAGCTCGACCGGTTCGTAGCCGAACATCCTGATGTTCTGCGACACGTACTCCATCGGCAGCGACGGCTCGCCGCGCAGGCGATAAAGGATCGTCGGCGTGTTCAGAACAATCTGGTTGGCGTTGGCGATCTCATTGACGTAGCGCTCGCGACGAATCGAACTTCCGATCAGTTCGCCCAGCGTCTGGAGGATTTCGATCTCGAAATCCGCCCACACCCGTTCCGCCGAGCAGGATTCCAGCCCGATCTGCCCCCAATACTTCCCGTCAATCATGATCGGCACGAGCAGAAGCGACTTGGTGCCGATACTATCCAGCATGGCCTTGATTTCGCCGGTGGCTGACCGCTCGTTGGCTGTCACGATCGCGCCCTCGAGCAATGGCGCCCGCCATGCCGTGAACCCGGGTGACGTCAGATACGGACGGGCAAAGAACCCGCGATCGAGCAGGTTTTCAATCTCCGGCACGTGCCAGAGATATCGCAGGACCGGGACCGCAGCGGCCGTTTCCGGCCCCTCCAGCACCGTCATCCGTTCGGCGTGCATTGTCCGGCACACTAGTTCCAGCGCCTTCGGCATGGCTTCGTCCAAAGACGTGCCGGTGACGAACTCCCTGGTACTGACCGCCACGGCATGCAGCAAGGCGTCGCGCTGGCGCAGCGAGGCCTCCGCCTTGTTGCGCTCGGTCACGTCGCGGTCGATGCCGCGATACCCGACGAAAGCGCCGGACTTGTCGAAGATCGGCACGCCGCTCGACTCCAGCACGACCTGCCGGCCGTCCTTGTGCTGGTTGAGGTTTTCGATCTGCGAAAACGGCGCACGATTGGCCATGAACCGGGCGAACAGTGTGGATACGCGGAGGGCTTCCTCAGGGGGCATGAGCATGTGGTCGAAGGGCGACTGACCCAAGAGGTCCTGCGGCTCGTGGCCGAGCAGGGCCCGCACCGCGGGGCTGACATAAGTGTAGCAGCCATCCCGGTCGATTTCCCAAATATAGTCGGTCGTGGACTCGACCAGGTTTCGATATTTTTCCTCGCTTCTCGCGACTTCCTCTTCCGCCAGTCGACGCAGCCGGCTGATGATGGAAATGCCGATCTTGTCGGCGAGTTGGGATGCAAAGGTGATTTCGTCCCAGGTCCAGCGATGGGAGGTGTTGACGTGCTCGAAACACAGCAGGCCGAAATGCCGACCCGATGCCTGGATCACCGCGTCGAGCATCGAGGTGATGCCAAGCGGCTTGAGATAGGTTTCGACGTATCCCTTGGTTCTGGGATCGGTGAGCGGGTCATCGGCGGCGACGTATTTCGACGCCTTGAGAACGGCGATCTCATCGCCGAAGTCGGCTTCGCTCAGCATCATGCCGGACGAGTGGCGGGCCGGCGTCGCCTCGAAAAGGTCGATGCAGTGCAGTTCGGTCTCGGCTTCGTTGAACAGCCAGACATTGACGCGCTCGCATCCGATGGCGCCCGCCGCCAGTTCGGTAATCTGGCGTGCAAGCGCTTCGACGTCGCCTGACATCAAGGTTTCGGCCTGGCCGATCTGGCCGATGATTTCACGCTGATTCTGGGTGCGGATCAGTTCATCGTGCGCCAGGCGCTCGGCAGTCTTGCGCTCGGTCACGTCGCGGTCGATGCCGCGATACCCGACGAAAGCGCCGGACTTGTCGAAGATTGGCACGCCGCTCGCCTCCAGCACGACTTGCCGGCCGTTCTTGTGCAGGCCAATATACTCCAACTGTGTGAATGGCGCGCGGGTGGCGACAATGCGGTGGTAAACGGGGGAAAGGCGCTCAATTTCTGCGGGTGGCATGATGATATGGTCGAACCACGACTTGCCGAGGAAGTCCGCTGGCTCGTGGCCGAGCAGGGACTGCACCACCGGGCTCACGTAGGTGTAGCGGCCGTCCTGATCCACTTGCCACACGTAGTCGGCCGTCGATTCCACCAGGTCGCGGCATTTCTCCTCGCTTTTCTTGAACTCCGCCTCGGCCTGGCGCCGCAGCCGGCTGATGATGGCAAGGCCGATCTTGTCGCCGAGTTGGCGGGCAAAGGCAATTTCGTCCCGAGTCCAGTGGTGGGGCCTGCCGACGTGCGCGAAGCACACCATGCCAAGATGCCGTCCAGATGCCTGAATCGCCGCATCCAGCATCGCTGTGATGCCCACCGGCTTGAGGTAAGGCTCGAAATACCCTTTGATTCTGGGATCAGTGAGGGCGTCATCGACGCTGACGTATCCTGAGGCCTTGAGGACTGCGAACTCATTGCTGAAGTCCTCTTGGGTGATGGTTACGCCGGACGAGTGGCG
>CAYWVA010000205.1:0-5055 GCA_964461545.1 uncultured Rhizobiaceae bacterium
CTCACGGTTGATTCGTGCACCCCGATGGCGTCGGCCACACTGCGCAGATTAAGGGGCCGCAGCGCCTGAACGCCATGGACCAGGAAGCCGTCCTGCTGTCGCACGATCTCTCGGGCCACCGACAGGATGGTGCGCGCCCGCTGATCGAGGCTTTTGACGAGCCAATTGGCGTTGGCATAGCACTCAGACAGAAACACCCGGTCATCCTCCCGCTTGGTATTGCGCACAACCAGGGAGTAGTACCGGTTGTTCACCAGGACCCGGGGCAGGGTGTCGCCATTGAGCTCGATAGACCAGGTGCCGTCACGGGCCAGGCGGACAAGAACATCTGGTACGATCGGCTGGGCGAGCACGTTACCGAAGGCGTGGCCAGGCTTGGGATCGAGCTTGCGGAGCTCGGCCAGCATGGCCTTGAGATCGTCCATGTCGACGCCGCAAACCTGCCGCAAGCGCTGCCAATCGCGCTTGGCGACCAGGTCGAGGTGGGCAAGGAGCGCCGCCATGGCAGGGTCCAGTCGATCGCGCTCAATGAGCTGAAGCGCCAGGCATTCCCTCAAGTCCCTGGCGAACACGCCGGTGGGATCGAAGCCTTGCAGCACCGCGAGCACCTCTTCCACCCGGGCGCACGAGGTCCCCAGCATTTCGGCCGCCGCCTGCAAATCTCCGGTCAGATATCCGGCCTCGTCCAGGATTCCGATGAGATGGGCGCCGATCAGCCGCTCGGCGGGGTCGGCGATGGCAAGGCTGAGCTGATTTGTCAGGTGCTCGGCCAGCGTCGCTTGGCGCGTGAGCACGGATTCGAGATTGAACGCCTCTGTTCCCGACCCGCCAGTTCTCAGGGTCGACCAGCCTGACTCGGCCGACGGCCCGGCGAATGGAGGAGCCCCGTCGCACCGCTCATCGCCGACCGCCCTGCCGGCTTCAGCACCGGCCTTGTCGGCCGCCGGCTCCTCGCCGCCCTCGTCGCGCTCCAACAGCGGGTTGCGCTCGACTGCGGCATCGACAAACGCTTCAAGCTCGAGATTGGACATCTGCAACAGCTTGATCGCCTGTTGCAGCTGCGGCGTCATGACCAGCGACTGCCCTTGGCGGAGCTCCAGCTTCTGCCTCAGAGCCATGGCGTCCTCGACCTTGTGATCGAGCCTCGGTTCCCGGCCGGATCAGCCAAGCGTAAAGCTCTCGCCCAGGTAGTAGCGCCGGACGTCGGGATTGTCGACGATCTCGCGGGGGGTCCCCTCCATCAGGACCCGGCCTTCATGGATAATGAGCGCCCGGTCGATGAGCTCGAGGGTTTCGCGGACGTTGTGATCCGTAATAAGCACCCCGATTCCCCGAGAGGTGAGCTGTCGCACCAGCTGGCGGATATCGTTGATCGCAATTGGATCAATCCCGGCGAAGGGCTCATCAAGCAACATGAACCGGGGGCCAGCGGCGAGCGCTCTGGCGATTTCCACCCGCCGACGCTCGCCGCCAGACAGCGCCAAAGCCGGAGCATTCCTGAGATGGGAGATATGAAAGTCATCAAGCAACTCACGCAACTTGTGCTCGCGCTTGGTCCGGTCGCTTACTGCCAGTTCCAGAACGGCGCGAATGTTTTCCTCAACAGTCAGTCCTCGAAAGATCGACGCCTCCTGAGGCAGATACCCCACCCCCCGCCGGGCCCGCTGGTACATCGGCAGGTGGGTGATATCGACCCCATCAAGCGCGATCGTTCCCCGATCGGCCGGGATCAGGCCGGTGATCATGTAGAACACCGTCGTTTTCCCCGCGCCGTTGGGGCCGAGCAGGCCGACGGCTTCCCCGCGGCGCACAGCCAGACTTACCCCTGCGACCACCGGGCGGCGGCTATAGCTCTTGGCAAGGTCGAGAGCCACGAGGCCGTCGCCATGCCCAACATCGTCCGGTCCCAAGACCGTGTTCGCCTGAGCCTCCTCGCCTAGGGACTGGCGGCCGACTTGATGTCGCTTTGCCAATACGGGAGTGATGGTATCCGAGCCGTTTCGCTTCACGCCATTACCGTACAAGTGAATTAATTTTAAGTGAACCTCGACGGCAGGTTCAGAGCCGTCGCAGGCTGTAACTAGCTCTACTGGCCCGGGACGAACCTGCCTCTGACCCGGCCCCCCGTCATTTCACTGGTGTTCTTATCGAGGTCGACGAAAAGCTGTTGGCCGTGAAGTACGGTGCTTCCCTGGGTGACCACAACATTGCCGCCGACCGTCACCTGATTGGACTTGACGTCCATTTTGGCCCAGGTGCCGGTGATGCGCTGCTGGGTCGTCTCGATCACAACATTGCCGGCGGCCTCAAGAAAGGTCACCTCGGTGTCCTTTTCCCCAGATTCCCTGGTGGTTTCCGCATAGTCGGCAATCAGCTTATCGGTCTTGAACACGATATCGCCCCGGTGGGCGTCGACATTGCCGATGAAGATGGCCCGCTTTTGCTGGTCCATCACCTCCATGCGATCAGCCTCGATGTTGACTTCCCTGGGCTGCCGGGCCGATTGCGCCAGTGCGGTCGTATCGACGGTTTGGGCCAAGAGTGGCCCGATGCCGCTGCCCGAGCCTGGCAGCACGAGCCCGGCCACAAACAGCCCGGCCAGAACCAGGAGCGCTGCGCCCGCCGCCCGGACCGGCAAAGTCGACATCGTTCGAGATAAGGTCATTGTTGCATATCACCCTTAGTTTGAGGCCCGAAAATGACCTTGGCCCTATTGAAGAACACAACGCGGTTGCCGTCATCGGAGATTTCAAGCCCTCCGGCGGTGATCTTGCCGCGGTCGAAGGTGACGGTCACCGGACTTTCGGAGCGCAACCGCTTATCGCTCAAAGTGACTTCAGCCCGCGCCATCTCGGCCACGAACCGGCCGGCGGTGACAAGGCTGACGTCACCGTCGAGTTGGAGAATCTCTGCTTTGCTGTCGTAGAGCGCTGTGCGGGCAGCCAGGCTCAGCACTTCGCCCGAGCTTCTGTGTAATTCGCCTGCGACCGACTGCAGGTGGACGCGGTTAGGCTCTGCAGAGTCCTGCACAGCGTGCGCTGCCGTCACGCTGTAGGGCAGTTGGTCCCGATCGACTCCGGTGAGGCTCGAGGCCGTCACGACGATCAGGTTGCTCACCGGGGCGCTGGACTGGGCAACGGGGCGGGACGGTGCGGTGGCTTCGAACTTGCCGATATGGATCACAAAAACCGCCGCCAAGGCCGCCGCCAGGCCGATAAAGCCCCAGCTCACAGCGCGCGCTCCCCAGTAGCCGAGCCTGCGCCGCGGAGCCGGTCGGATCTGTCCACTAGCCTCGCGCCTACGTCCCTCACGGGCGGACGCGGTGGGCAGTCCGGAGCCGTTGGTGCCGCCCCTCGCCCTGAGATCGGTGGCTTCTCGTGCGATCAATGTGCGAAGATGTCCTCTTCAGCCCAGCCATCGAGATCAAGCGCTGCCCGCACCGAAAGGAAAGCAAAACAAGCTTGCGCCAGCGCCCCGCGACCTTCGCGCTTTAGCATCTGCTCGAGCCGCGCCTTGAGTTCGTGCAAATAGACCACATCTTGAGCCGCGTACTGCTTTTGCGCATCTGACAGCACCGGCGTGCCCCAATCGGAGCTCTGCTGCTGCTTGGACACTTCGACGCCGAGCATGTCGCGAACCAGATCCTTGAGGCCATGGCGATCGGTGTAGGTGCGCACCAGCTTCGAAGCGACCTTGGTGCAAAACAGCGGTCCCACATCGGCGCCGAGATAGGCCTTGAGCACGGCCACATCGAAGCGCGCATAATGGAAGATCTTGACGATGTTGCGATCTTCCAGCAAGGCCTTGAGTCGCGGCGCATCATAGCCCGTTTGATCGAACTGCACGAGATGAGCATCGCCGTCGCCGGCCGAGAGCTGCACCAAACACAGCCGGTCGCGTCGCGGCTTGAGGCCCATGGCCTCGGTGTCCACGGCCACGACCGGGCCGAGATCAAGCGTGGCCGGGATATCTCCCCTGTAGACCTTGATTGCCATGGCTGTCAGCAGTTTGTCCGGTTGATCCCGCCGTTGCGGGGGCGCCGTTGTCTAGCCTATCGCAGCCAGGGCTCCAAGGTGTTTGTCGGTGGCTTGCGCGAATGTCGCTGGGGCGTTCAGCGCCAGAAGTCGCGGCTGAAGACCACGAGCACAGTGAAGAACTCGAGTCGGCCGAGTAGCATGGCGATGCTCAACAGAATCTTGGCGCCATCGGGCAAGGAGGCGAAGTTGCCGGCTGGCCCCACAATGCCGCCGAGCGCGGGGCCGACATTGGTCACCGCGGTGGTCACCGCGCTCAGAGCGGTCACGAAGTCGAGGTCGAAGAACGACAGGGCGACGGTGACCAGCATGACGGTGGCGAACATGACCGACACGAAGGCCAGCACCGCGGCGGAAATGTCGCCGGTGATCTGGCGGCCGCCATAGGTGGAGACCACCACGCGGTTGGGGCTGATGAGGCGCTTGAGGTAGTCGATGGCGGTGATGGTCATGATCTGCAGCCGGAACGTCTTCATCGCCCCCGAAGTTGAGCCGCTGCAGCCGCCGATGAACATGAGAACAAAGAAGATGCCCGACGCGCCGGGCGCCCACAAGGTGTAGTCGCCGAGGGCGTAGCCGGTGGTGGTGATGATGGACACGGTGTTGAGCGACACGATGCGCAAGGCGTCCGCGGCACTGGCGCCGGTCCTGATCATGTACCAGATGGTGAGCCCGACGATGACGGTTGCCACGATCTTGGCGTGAGCTTTCACCTGATCGTCATTCCACACCTTCAGCGAGCCGGTTTTGACCGCCTTGGCAAACAGCAGCAGCGGCAGGCTGCCCGCAAACATGAACACGGCGGCGACCCAGTGGATGGCCGGCTCCGCGAAATAGCCGAGGGACGCATCGTGGGTCGAAAAGCCGCCGGTGGCGATCGTTGTCATGGCATGATTGATGGCGTCGAACGTGGTCATGCCGGCCCACACATAGGCGGCCGTGCAGATGGCGGTGAGAGCGACATAAGTGAGGGCCAGCAAACTCATGAGCTCGCCGGCCCGGGGGACGAATTTCTCGCCGC
>CAYWVA010000206.1:0-5043 GCA_964461545.1 uncultured Rhizobiaceae bacterium
AGACTTTTTCGCGCCGCTTCAGATCGCCGCCGAGCAGCAGCAACGCGACGTCCGCCAGCAGGGCGAACGCAGCGCTCAGGCCCGTCAGGCGGCGCGCATAGGCCACGGTCGGGCCGAGATCCGGCGCCTTGACGAACCGTGCGCCGGTGAGCCCCAGCACCAGCGAGCGGACCAGGTTGCTGACGGTAAAGCCGACATGGGCGAAGAACGCCTCGTCGAAAGCCACGAGCCCCGCTTGCGAGTCTTCGTCCGCCGCGGCGAGCATTTCCTTCAGCACATAGGGATGGCAACGGATCGCGCCCTGGCCGAAGATGATCATGCTGCGGGTCAGTATGTTGGCGCCCTCGACCGTGATGGCCACCGGAATGGTCTGGTATGTCTGCGCGAGATAGTTGCTCGGCCCGAGGCACACGCCCCGGCCAGCGTGCACGTCCATCGCATCGTTGATGGCCTGGCGCATCCCCTCGGTGTTGTTGTATTTCAGAATCGCCGAAAGGACCGCCGGCTTGCCGCCGAGCGCCAGCGCCGTGGCGGTCAGTACGCGCGCCGCGTCCATCCGGTAGGTGGTTCCGCCGATACGCGCCAGTGGCTCCTCGATACCTTCGAAGCGACCGATCGGAATCCTGAACTGCCGCCGGACGCGGGCATAGGCGCCGGTCATCCGGGCCGCCAGCTTGGCACTGGACGTGCCGAGGGCGGGCAGGGAAATCGCCCGTCCCACCGACAGGCAGTCCATCAGCATCTTCCAGCCATTGCCGACCTGCGCCTGGCCGCCGATCACCCATTCCATCGGCACGAACACGTCGGTACCGGTGTTCGGCCCGTTCTGGAATGCGCCGCCGGGATAATGGCGACGACCGATCTCGACCCCGGCCGTACCGGTCGGAATCAGGGCGCAGGTGATGCCGAGCTCCTGCTTGCCGCCGAGCAGGCCGTGCGGGTCGCGCGCCTTGAATGCGAGGCCGAGCAGCGTGGCGACCGGCCCGAGCGTGATGTAGCGCTTTTCCCAGTTGACACGAAAGCCGAGGACCTCGCGCCCCTGGTATTCGCCCTTGCAGACGATGCCATTGTCCGGCATTGATCCGGCATCGGAACCGGCCCAGGTGCCGGTGAGTGCAAAGGCGGGAATCTCGACGCCGCGTGCGAGCCGCGGAAGGTAATGTTTTTTCTGTTCGGGGGTGCCGTAGTGCATGAGAAGCTCGCCCGGCCCGAGCGAGTTGGGCACCATCACGGTGACTGCCGCCGCAACGCTGCGACTCGCGATCTTCATGACGACTTCCGACTGCGCACGCGCGGAGAAATCCAGGCCGCCGTACTGCTTCGGGATGATCATGGCGAAAAAGCGATGCTTGCGGAGGTAGTCCCAGGCCTCGGCCGGCAGATCCTCCAGCTCGCGGTTGATCTTCCAGTCATCGAGCATGCGGCACAGTTCTTCCACGGGGCCATCCAGGAACGCGCGCTCCTCGTCACTGAGCTCGGCGCGCGGGGTGCGAAGCAGCGCGTTCCAGTTCGGGCGCCCGCTGAACAATTCCGCATCCCACCAGACGGTGCCGGCATCGATCGCGTCCTTCTCGGTCGCTGACAGGGGAGGCAGGACCGACCTGAACCACTTGAGCAGGGGCTTGCTGAGCAATGCCCGGCGCAGTGGCTTAAGGTTCAACACAACGAGAAGCGGAACCAGGATCAGCCATGGCAGTGGCGCGAACCCACTGTCGGCCAGCTGTATGGCCAGCAGCACGGCAATGGCAGCGGCACTCCATACCGGTAGCGGGCTGCGCCAGTAAGCCAGCACGCCGAACACGACCAGAATCAATAGAAACGTTGTCATACCGGACATTTTGCACTCCACCGACAGGCGATGAGGCTGCCGCACTGCATCATGTGTTTATAGCTCACTGTTTCGCATGTTTCAAACGCACGTTGGGTTGCGACTTCGGCAGTGCAAAATCGTGCTCCCCGACGCCTCGGCCGCGCGAACAAGCCACGAGATTTCAATGCTTGCCGGCAGCCAGCCGGACCGCCAGGCCCGCGCCCCTTTAGTGCGCCGCAACAGGAAGATCAGTCGCCGGCGGGGGCGTGAAGTTGCAAGCGCATGGAAAGGTCGACGGCGCGCAGGTGCTTGGTCAGCGCGCCCACGGACACGAAGTCGACGCCGGTCAAGGCAATGGCATGTACGTTCGCAAGATCCACGTTGCCGGACGCCTCGAGGCGGGTCAGGCAACCGGGCCGGCCGCGCGTCCGCTCGACGGCCTTGTGCAGGTCACTGTGGCTGAAATTGTCCAGCAGCACGATGTCTGCCGCGCCGTCCAGAGCCGCATCGAGTTCCGCCAGCGACTCGACTTCGATCTCGACACTGAGGCCGGGGTGGGCAGCGCGCGCTGCGCCAAGCGCGGCTGCAATTCCGCCCGCCGCAACAATGTGGTTTTCCTTGATGAGAATCGCGTCGTACAGACCGTGGCGATGATTGGTGGCACCGCCGCAGGCCACCGCATATTTCTGCGCGGCGCGCAGGCCGGGAAGGGTCTTGCGCGTATCCAGTACGCGACAGCCAGTGCCGGCCACGGCGTCGGCATAGCGCCGTGCAACAGTCGCTGTCCCCGAAAGCGCCTGCAGGAAATTCAATGCAGTACGCTCGCCGCTCAGCAACGCGCGGGCCGGCCCGTCGAGGCGGCAAAGCTCGGCGCCAGTACTCATCGGCATGCCGTCTGTGATCGACCATTGCACGGCAATGCCCGCATCGAGTTGGGCGAACACTTCCTCGAACCAGGCCGTGCCGCAGAGCACCGCATTTTCCCGACTGACTACGGTTGCCACGGCGCTGCACCCGGCGGGCACGAGATCGGCCGTTACATCGCCGGGCCCGAGGTCTTCTTCGAGGGCGCGGGCGACGACCTGCGGGATGTCCTGGGGCAGTGCCGGTTTCGGCATTGGCGGTCCTCTGGCGGGCGACCGGCAGTATAGCCCGAGCCGTCGCGAGGACAGCCCCGGACCGTGGCCCTCATTGGGCCTCTGGTATAATCGCACGGACGCATCGGGGTGTTTTGTCCCGAGTTTCAAGCAGTCAGGATCATTGTCCCAAGGAGTACGCAATGGCGCACACTCTGCCCGATCTACCGTATGCGATGAATGCCCTGGAACCGCACATTTCCCGGGAGACGCTCGAGTTCCACTATGGCAAGCATCATCGTACCTATGTCGAGAAGCTCAACGGCCTGATCGAGGGTGGTGAATTCGCCGATGCCCCGCTCGAGGACGTGATCCGCCGCAGTTCGGGCGGCGTGTTCAACAATGCAGCACAGGTGTGGAATCACACTTTCTACTGGCACTGCATGTCTCCCAGCGGCGGTGGCAAGCCCGATGGAGACCTGGCCAAGGCGATCGATGATGCCTTCGGCTCCTTCGACGCTTTCCACAAGGAATTCTCCGACAAGGCCGCGACCTTGTTCGGCTCGGGTTGGGCGTGGCTGGTGAAAAAGCCCGGCGGCAAGCTTGCGATCGTCCAGACCGGGAATG
Source organism: uncultured Rhizobiaceae bacterium (assembly GCA_964461545.1). Taxonomy (GTDB): domain Bacteria; phylum Pseudomonadota; class Alphaproteobacteria; order Rhizobiales; family Aestuariivirgaceae; genus CAYWVA01. The sequence goes on from CAYWVA010000206.1 coordinate 3,514, forward strand.
CGGAAACGCCGCTGACCAGCAAGGATACGCCGCTCCTGACATGTGACGTCTGGGAGCACGCTTATTACATCGACTACCGCAACGCCCGTCCCAAGTATCTCGAAGCGTTCTGGCAGATTGTCAACTGGGACTTTGTGGCCAAGAACTACGGCTGAGGCGGGCAGGAGATATCTCCCGATGAAGGCGCTAACGGCAATGTTTTCTGTCTTGGCGTTGCTTTCGGTGTCCGGCTGCCTGCCGCTGGCCATCGGCGGTGCCGCCGCTGGCGGATACTACCTGGGCAAGGACGAGCGTCCTGCCGCAGTGATCGCGGAGGACGGCCGCATCACGACGGCCGTGAAGGCGAGGTTGATCGGTGACCGGTATGTCGACGGCCTCCGCATCAGTGTCGAGACATACGAGGGGGTCGTGACCCTTGCCGGCGAAGTCAGCAGCTCTGTTCCGCGCGAACAGGCCGAACGGGTCGCGAGCGGCGTCGAGGGCGTCAAGTCGGTACGTAACGAAATCAAGATCGTGCGCGAGCCCGCCAAGTAGGCGGCGCAGTCGCACGAAAATTAATCGAGGAGAGCGAGGCGATGGAAGATATCAATGAGCGGATCCGGAAGACACTGGCAGCGCATCCGGTCCTGTTGTTCATGAAAGGCAACCCCGATTTTCCGCAGTGCGGTTTTTCGGCGCAGGCGGTGGCTGCGCTCAGGGCCTGCGGCGCAGATTTCTCATCCGTGAATATCTTTGAGGACCCGGAGATTCGCGAGGGCCTGAAGGTCTATTCGAACTGGCCGACTTTTCCGCAGCTCTATGTCAATGGCGAACTCGTCGGTGGCTGCGATATTGTGGTGGAAATGTACCACTCCGGCGAATTGCAGAAGGTTCTGGGGAAGGCGGCGTAAGGCTGGGGGACACTGCTTGGGGACATTGCTTGAGAAGCAATGTCCCCAATCATTTTTTGGAATCAGCCCTGTCCCCGGGGTTTCTCGTAGATCCCGCGGAACTCGTTGACGATCGCGCAGAACACTTCGGCGGTGATGCGCGCGTCATAAGCCGCGGAGTGGGCGGAACTGCTGTCCCATTGAAGCCCCGCGGCCTCGACGATCCGCGACAGCACGGTCTGGCCGTAGGCAATCCCGCCCAAGGTCGCCGTGTCGAAGCTGGAGAACGGATGGAATGGGTTGCGCTTGATGCCGCAGCGCTCAATCGCGGCATTCAGAAAATGCAGGTCGAAAAATGCGTTGTGCCCCACCAGGATGGCGCGGCTGCATTCCTGCGCCCGGACCGCCGCACGCACCTCGCGAAAGATGCGCTGCAGTGCGTCATGCTCCGGCAAGGCCGGTCGCAAAGGATGATAAGGGTCGATGCCGTTGACCTCGAGCGAGGCCGCCTCGAGGTTTGCGCCGTCAAAAGGCTTGACGTGGTAGCGGAAGGTCTCGCCGGCCTCGAAATTGCCGTCCGGGCGCAGTTCGATCAGCACCGCCGCAATTTCCAGCAGCGCATCCGTGCGCGGATTGAAGCCGCCGGTCTCGACATCCACGA
>CAYWVA010000207.1:0-5042 GCA_964461545.1 uncultured Rhizobiaceae bacterium
ATCCTCTCCGGTGCGCCATTCCTGACCGGCGACGGTCTGCACCGTCGGCAAAGGGCAGTCCAGCTGCCGTTTCAGAAGCCCAGCACGCGCGGCAGGAACAGTGCGAGGGCGGGAAATCCGATCAGAATGCCTATCCGCACCACGTCCGCGAGAATGAAAGGCACGATGCCGCGCATGACGGCGGCGATTTTCAGTCCCGGTGCGACGCCTTGGATGACGAACAGGTTCATGCCGATTGGCGGCGTGATGAGGCCGATTTCGGCCACCGTGACGACAAGGATGCCGAACCAAATCGGGTCATAGCCAAGGCCGGTGATCAGCTGATACATCGGCACCACGGTAAGCAGCACCATGGACAGCGCGTCCATGAAGCAGCCGAGCACCAGGTAGAACACCACAACCATCAACAGCACGCCGACCGGCGGCAGTCCCATTGCGTGGATGGCGCGGGTAAGAGCGGTGGTCAGGCCGCTGAGCTCGATGAAATAGTTGAAGATCGTGGCGCCGATCAGGATCAGGAAGATCATTCCGGTCATGCCGGCGGTCTCGGCGATGCCCTTCAACAGCACCGAGCCGGTGAGCCGTCCGCGCGCAGCAGTAATCAGCAGCGCGCCGCCGGCCCCGACCGCGGCCGCTTCCGTGGGCGAGAAGATCTGCCCATAGATGCCGCCGATCACCAGCACGATGAGCAGGGCTGCATCCCACACCCGGCCGAGCGCGGCGAGCCGCTCACGCAGCCTCATGCGCGCCCCGGCCGGCCCGAGCGCCGGATCGCGCAGCACCTGGACCAGCACTGCGGCCATGTATAGCAGTGCGGCAAGTATGCCGGGAAACAGGGCAGCGGCGAACAGTGCGCCGATCGACTGCCCGGTGAGGATGGCATAGAGGATAAGGATGATCGACGGCGGAATCAGCACCCCCAGCGTTCCGCCCGCCGCCACTGAAGCCGCGGCAAGGCTGTCGGCATAATGGCGCTGGCGCATCTCGGGCATGGCAACCCGGCCGATGGTCGCCACCGTCGCCAGCGATGAGCCGCAGATGGCGCCGAAAGCGGCCGATGCACCGATGGTGGCCATGGCAATGCCGCCGCGCCAATGGCCGATCAGAGCCTGCACGCCGGCATAGAGGTTGCGCGACAGCCCCGAATGGGCGGCGAAAACGCCCATGAAGATGAACAGCGGAACCACCTCCATGCCGTCGGTGGACACCGCTTCGAAGGGCAGATTGCCGAGGATGTAGGCCGACCGCGCCCAGCCCCCGAGCATGATCGACCCGACCGTGCCGACCACCGCCATCGCCAGTGCGACGGGCACTTTGAGAGCGATCAGCACGATAACGAGGGCGAAGCCGATCGGCCCGTAGGCCTCGGGACTCATCGCAACCGTCCGTCTTCGACCAGGGCAATGAACGCCCGCCACAGTACGGCGACCACCGCCAAGGCGAGGCCGGACAGCAGGATCGCCCAGTAGTAGATCATCGGAATTCTGAGGTTCGGCGAGGTGTCGCCGTAAAGATAGCGCAACTGCGCTGCTTCCCACGACAGCCACAGCAGAAAGCCGAGCAGGGCCGCGGCCACGAGCGAGATCGCCACCTCCAGACCACGTTGGACAGGCAGAGGAAACCGCTCGGCGAGAAGATCCACGCTGACATGGGTGCCGTGAATGAAGCCGTATGGGATCGACCACGATGCCGCCGCCACCAGGCATAGCTTGATGACGTCGTAGACGTCCATGAAGGCGCCGCCGACCACGCGCCGCCAGATGATGTCGGCACACGTCAGGATGATCGCCACGATCAGCGCGGCGATGCCGACATAGGCGAAGGCCGAGACGAGGCGCGCCAAGTGCCGGCCGGGCGGCCTTCGGTCCCCACCCGTGGGACCAGGCGCATCGCCGTGTCGCGCGTCGGCGCCGTCCACCGGAACCCTGCGACTAGTCGCCGTGTTGGGCGATGAGCGCCTGCATCTCTTCGTAGAGCGCGTGCGGATCCTCGACGCCTTCGGCCCGCTGGTCGTCTAGATACGCCTCGATCATCGGCTGAAGCTGAGCGCGCCACTCCTGGCGGGTGGCCTCGTCGATGGTGATGATGTTGTTGCCGCGGCTCTCGGCGTCCTCCTTGCCGGCAGCATCCCACTTGTCCCACAGCGGCCCGAAGCTCGCCAACCAGTTGTCGCCGGTGGTCTCGTCGACCGCTTGGCGGACCTCGGCGGGCAGCGATTCGTACTTTTCGCGGTTCATGGCGATGTAGAAGGCTGCGACATAGACCCGGGCATCAGTGTGATGGCGCAGCACCTCATTGAGGCGAATGGCCCCCACCAGGTCCCAGGTGGTGGCAACCCCGTCCATGGCGCCGCGTTCCAGGCTCTCATAGATCTGAGCCGGCGGCATGCCGACTGGGCTGGCGCCGAGATGCTCCAGCATGGCGTTGACCGCCGGTCCCGGCGAGCGCACACGCAAGCCCCGCAGGTCTGCCAGTTCGTGCACCGGCCGGTCGACGGTATGTATCAGTGCGCCGTGATGGGTCATCAGCCCAAGTAGGTGAAAGTCGTCGTATTCGCCGCCGAGACGGTTTGCCTTGTGCAACTCCCACAGCGTCGGACTGCCCTGGCGGGTATCCTCCACCAGGAACGGCAGCTCGATGATCGAGGTGTGGGGAAAGCGTCCGCGCGGGATTCCCGACAGCCCGAAGGCGATATCGACGATGCCGGCGCGAACCTGGTCGGCCTGACGGTCGGCCCTGCCGAAGGCGCTGGCGACCGAGTGGATTTCAAAGTCCACCGCCCCGCCGGTGCGCTCGACCAGGTCTTCCGCCCACGGACGCAGCAAATCGACCTCGATGCCGTGTGTCGGCGGCACGTAGTGGCTGATGGTCAGGCTCACCGGCTGGGCGCGCAGCACCGCGGGCATCGCGAGCGTGCCTGCTGCTGCTGCCGAGGCGGCAACGAACTGACGCCGCGTCGATTTGATCTTCATGAACGTTCCTCCCATGTCCGTGACCGCTTGCGGAGCATTGTGTCCTTGAGCGTAAGTATCCTCGCGCGCCGGTGCAAGGCGCCATTGAAGCCCCGCCGCCCGACTGCCGTCGGGGCGCTAACTGGGGTTGCCCTCGCACCGGTGCGCAGTCGCGGGCATCAGAACTCCTTGCCCATCCTCTTGTCCATCGACAGTGCGCCGCTACCGCGGATCAGCAGTACGACAGCGGTGATGAGGATCAGCCAGGAAAACTCGGCGCCGCCGCCCAGCCAGAACCAGCCGCTGCGAGACCAAGTAAAATGGAGTGCGGCAAGCATGAAGATGATCACAGCGAAAGCCGCCGGACGCACGAACAGCCCAATCAGCAGGAGAATGCCGGCGATGAGCTCGGTGAAACCAACCAGCGGCCCCCAGAAGACGCCGGGACTGTAGCCGAGATTCTCAAACAGCTCAGCGGTACCGCTGAGCCCACCTCCGCCTAAAAGGCCGAACACCTTTTGCAGGCCCTTCGGGATGAGGATCGCTGCAAGGCCCAGCCGCAAAAGCGGCTCGACATAGCGGTCAAGCGCCGCATAGATCCCGCTCAAGGCAGGAATATACATGCGTTGTGATGACGTCGGGTGCGTAGAAGTCGGGCTAGTCATTGTATCCCCCAACACTGGTTGTCGAAGTGAATGGGAAAGCCATTTGGACGATGGGCTTCCCCTCCATCAGGTACACAGCCAACCAAAGTCCACACTGCCCGCGGATGTATTATGCGCCGCCGCGGTACGGCTGTCGCGGCGCTTGCCTCGTCGCCGACTTAGCCAGTATACGTGATTCATCGGTTTCGGCCAGACTGTTGCAAGCCGGACGCCCGCAGGCCACGCTTGCGACGCTAGGAACGCCACCGCCGAAGGCGTTTCGGCCGGCAGGTAGACAAGTCACACGCGATGGAGGACGCCATGAACGATACCATCGACGATGCGGCCCATGCCAAGCGCCAGGAGTTCTACGCCCGCCTGGCTCCGCGCAATCTTGCGCCCCTTTGGGAGGTGCTCAAAGGGCTCATGCCGCCGGAGCCCAAGTCCAAGGCGGTTCCGTTTCATTGGCGCTATGACGAGATTCGTCCGCTGCTGATGGAATCGGGACGGCTGCTGACGGCGGCAGAAGCCGAGCGGCGGGTTCTCGTTCTGGAGAATCCGAGCTTCGTCGGGCAGTCGCGGGCCACCGCCACGCTCTATGCCGGCCTCCAGCTCATCATGCCGGGCGAGACCGCTCCGGCCCACCGCCATACGCCCTCGGCCTTGCGCTTCATGCTTGAAGGCGAAGGCGCATTCACCGCAGTAGGCGGCGAGCGCACCGCCATGCGGGCGGGGGATTTCGTGATCACGCCGTCATGGGCATGGCACGACCATGGCAATGAGGGCACCGGCCCTTGCGCGTGGCTGGACGGGCTCGACATTCCGATGGTCAGCTTCTTCGAGACCGTGTTCTCGCAAGGCCATAACGACCAGCGCCAGAGCGTGACGCGGCCTGAAGGGGATGCCTTGGCGCGTTTCGGCGAGGGGCTGCTGCCGATGAGCGACGAGGGCCGCCGCTACGGGGCAACAAGTCCGATTTTCAACTACCCCTATGAGCGCACCCGCCAGGCGCTGGTCGCGGCCTCCAAAGGCGGGGCTCCCGATCCCCATCTGGCAACGACTTTGCGCTACGCCAACCCGGTCGACGGCGGCTGGGTGATGCCGACCATGTCGACCTGGATGACCTACGTCGAAGCCGGATTCGAGACCGCCCCGATGCGCTCCACCGACGGCATCGTGATGGCGGTGGCGGAGGGTCGCGGTGAGGTCAGGGTCGGTGAGGCGACCTTCAGCGTGGCGCCCCGCGACGTCGTTGCCGTTCCGGCCTGGTCATGGCGATCGTTCAAGGCCGAGGACGATTGCTTCGTGTTCTGCTTTTCCGATCGCGTAGCGCACGAAAAGCTCGGCCTGTTCCGCGAGGAGCGCCGCCGCGCCGGCTGACCATGGGGTTGGCGCGGCCACAGGAGGGGTGATGCGCTTTTGCCGTTACGATGATGATCGGCTGGGG
>CAYWVA010000208.1:0-5036 GCA_964461545.1 uncultured Rhizobiaceae bacterium
CATCGCCGCGGTGATGGCGATGATCTTGTCGTCGCGCTCGGCCTCCTTGATCAAGGCGTCGGCGAATACCCCGGTGTAGCTTGGGGGGGAAGCCTTGCTCTTGGCAATCTCGCCGGTCACCGGATTGAACTTGCCGACGGCGTGATACTTCTCCGGGTGGGGCGAATGGAACGGGTGGCCCTTGCCCTTCTCGGTGACGATATGGAGCAGCACCGGGCCCAGGGTCTCGGCGTCGCGGATGTTCTGCAGCACCGGTACCAGGGTCTCCATGCTGTGGCCGTCGACGGGCCCGACATAGTAGAAGCCGAGTTCCTCAAACAGCGTGCCGCCGAACAGCAAGGTGCGGGCGTATTCGTCGGCCCGATCGGCCATCTTCTGGAAGGTCTTGGGGAAGCGCCTGGTGAGCTGCTTGCCGAGGTCGCGCAGCGACAGGAACGGCCGCGACGAGACGAGCCAGGACAGATAGTTCGACAGCGCCCCGACGGCGGGCGCGATCGACATGCCGTTGTCGTTGAGCACGACAATGAGCCGGGTGTCGAGGGCACCGGCGTTGTTCATCGCCTCATAGGCCATGCCGGCGCTCATCGCCCCGTCGCCGACGACGCAGATGACGTTGTTGTCGCGGCCCTCGAGGTCGCGGGCTATCGCCATGCCGATGCCGGCCGACATCGCCGTGGAGGAGTGCGCGGCGCCAAACGGGTCGTAGGGGCTTTCGTCACGCTTGGTGAAGCCATATGGCCCCTCACGCTGCCTGATCTTGCGAATACCGTCGCGCCGGCCGGTCAGGATCTTGTGCGGGTAGGCCTGGTGGCTCACGTCCCAGATCAGCCGGTCGGTTGGGGTGTCGAAGATGTAGTGGAGAGCTACCGTCAGCTCTACGACCCCGAGCCCGGCGCCAAAATGACCGCCAGTGACCGAAGCGGCATCAACCGTCTCGGCCCTGAGTTCGTCAGCAAGCTGCCTCAGCTGAGAGGGATCCAGCCGGCGCAGATCGCTGGGCGTGTGAATGGTGTCGAGCAGAGGAGTTTCTACCGCCATGTGATCCTTATCCCGTCAGGCTGAGCCACGCGGCCACCCACTGGCTGCCGAATGGCTGTGGCCACCACCCCCCCGGTGGCGGCAGTTCAAATTAGCACTGCAAGCTGCCGCGGCAAACCCCTGCCTTGGCATAGGTTCCCCAATCATCATCGTTTGCTGTCGGCGACGCCGACGGCGCGGCCGCGCCACTGCGCGGGTTGGCCCCGGTAATAACCTATGGCGGAGGCCATTGTCATGGCCGCAAACAGGACAGCGGCGAGCGGAAGCGTCACCGCCCACAATGGCGACAGACCGTGATACTGTACCGTCGGCGCGTAGGCCCAGCTCATCAGCGCCCAGGCGAGCAGGCCGGTCAGGGCCACGCTGCCGCCGGCAGCAACGAGGAGTGGCGGCGCCAGGAACACCAGGGCGAGGCCGCCGAGCGCAAGTGCGAGCCACAGCGGCGAGTAACCGAGCTGGGGATAGGCGGAGCGGGCCACCATGGCCCAGAAGTCGGAGAGCTGCCGATAGCGGCGCAGGGACCGGCTGCGCTCCGCCAGCCCGATCCAGATGCGCCGGCCGGACCTCTTGATGGCGCGGGCGAAGGCGCAATCGTCGATGATGGCGTCCTTGACAGCGGCAACACCGCCGATCGCCTCAAGCGCGTCGCGGCGCACCAGCAACGATCCGCCCGCCGCCCCGGCGATGCGGCTCGCCGGGTCGTTGACGGCGCGGAACGGATAGATCAGCGCGAAATAGAAGATGAAGGCGGGGACCAGCAGCTTCTCCCAGAAAGTGCGGGTAGGAAGCTTCACCATGAGGGAGGCAAGCGCCAGGCGCTCGGTCTCGGCGTAGGCCACCAGGGTGGCCAGTACCAGGGGTTTATGGGTGATGTCGGCATCGGTGAACCAGTAGTAGTCGGGCTCCAAGCGGCGGGCCTCTTCGATGCCGCGATGCAGCGTCCAGGTCTTGCCCGCCCAGCCGCTCGGCAGCGGCCCGGCGTCCACGACGGTGAGCTTGGGTTCGCCGTCGCTCGCCAGACGGCCGGCCATGATGACGGTGTCGTCGCTACTTGAATCATCGGCAAGTACGATCTCGTAGGGGCCCGAATAGCGCTGTTCGATGAGCCCGGTGAGCGAGAACGGAATGGTTGCCGCCTCGTCGCGCGCCGGCACGATGGCAACCACAGAGGGCCAGGTGGCCAGAGCTGCCGGGGCGAGCGGCAGCCGCTGGTCGGCCCGCCAGAAGCCGTACCAGCCAAGCAACAGGGCCAGCCAAACGAGGACGATGAGGATGCCAAGGGCCAGGATCATGAGAATGGTTTAGCACCAAAGCCTTAATTGTGAATGGCCAAAGCCGGGCAGACAGCGTCAAGGACGTTCCGGACAAGTAACGATTCGCGCAATAGCGTGTTCCATGGGCGCGCGCCAGCGGTGCTTCCGATGCGGAGCAATCGTACCACTGAAGGACGGGCGCATCGGAAGGGGCGGTGCTACCCCCGCGCCCCGCCCTGCCAGGCCTTGAGGCAGAGATACTCCAGCGTGATGGCGCACGCCGCCAGCGACGTCGTTTCAGCGTGGTCGTAGGGCGGCGAGACCTCGACGAGGTCCATGCCGCAGAAGTCGATGTCTTTCAGCCGGCGCAGGATCGCCATCGCCTGGTGCGAAGCGAGCCCGCCCGGCACCGGTGTCCCCGTGCCCGGCGCAAAGGCCGGATCGAGGCAATCGATGTCGAAGGTCAGATAGGCCGTGCGCCCGCTGACCGCGCCGACGATCTTGGCCGCCACCTCGGCCGGCGTCATGTCGTGCACCTGCTCGGCATGGATGACGGTCATGCCGTGGCCGCCTTCGCCCTGATATGTGGTGCGAATGCCGACCTGCACCGAATGGGCAGGATCGATGAGCCCCTCGGCGATGGCGAGCCCGAACATGGTGCCATGGTCGATGCGCCCGCCAGCATCAGGCTCGACGTCGCGATGGGCGTCGAACTGGACAAGGGCGAGCGGCCCGAAGCGCCCGGCATAGGCCTTGAGCACCGGATAGGTGATGAAGTGGTCGCCGCCAATGACCAGGGCGGAGGCGCCGGCGGCAAGTATATCTGCGACGTGGCGCTCGATGACGCCCGGCACTTCCTCCTTGCGGCCCCAGTCGAAGAAACAGTCGCCGTAGTCGACAACGCTCAGGGTGTCGAAGGGGTCGAAGTTCCACGGCCAGTACGGCCCCCACGCGAAATGTGCCGACGCGGCGCGCAGCGCTTGCGGGCCGAACCGGGTGCCCGGCCGATTGGTGACCGCCTGGTCGAAGGGGATGCCGGTGACGGCGATGTCGACGCCTGAGAGATCGCGCGAATATTTGCGGCGCATGAACGACAGCGCCCCGGCATAGGTCGCCTCGACCACCGTTCCCTTGAGGTCGGTGCGCAGGAACGCGGCGTCGCCGGGCTTTGCTGCTTGGCTGTCGGTCACTTGATCCTCCGTTCGGGCAAGCGTGCTCACCTACCCCTCGGCGGTGCGCCAGCGCGGATCGCCGGCGCCCATGACCTGGCGCGGCAGGTGGATGGCGTGGCGGGCGCGGATCTGATCGTCGATCGCCGCCGGCAGGTAGTCGGGATAGTAACTTGACAGGATGTCGCGCTTCATGGCGGCGGCGCGCGCCACAATGTCGGGCTTGCCGGCCTCGGTCCACTCCTTGGGGCTCATGCGGTTGCCGAGCACCGGGTAGACGTATTCCTTCTCCATGAGGTCGAGCGTCTGGTCGCTGCCGAGATAGTGCCCCGGTCCGGTGAGGCAGGTTTCGCGGATGATGTCCACCGACAGCGTCTCGTCGGTGACCTCGATGCCACGGACATTGCGGTTGATCTGGCCCAACATGTCATTGTCGATGAGCAGGCTCTCCAGGCAGAAGCCGAGCAGCGAGGCGTGCATGCCGGCCGACTCGTAGAGCAGGTTGACGCCGCTCATGGCGGCCAGGGCTGCCGTGGCGCCCTTCTCGGCCCCGGCCTGCACGTCCGGCAGCTTAGAATCGCACATGCCGGCCGCCGAGCCGACCGGTAGGTCGTAGAAATGGCCCATCTGGGCGCATGCTGCGGTGATCAGCGCCTGTTCGCCCGAGCCGCCCGACATGGCGCCCGTCCTGAGATCGGACACGAACGGCCACGGCCCCCAGATGGCCGCGGCCCCGGGCACCACGGCATTGATGTAGACGAGCCCCGCCAAACATTCCGATACCGCCTGCACCACGGTGCCGGCAAGGGCGGCCGGCGAGGTGGCGCCGGCCTGGGCGGCCGACAGCAGCAGCACCGGCATGCCGCCGCGGGCGGCCGCCTCGAGGCAGCGACAGGCGTCTTCGGCCCATTTGAGCGGCGGTACCACGAAACAGTTCGACTGGCTGACGAACGGGCGTTCCCGCCAACGATTTTCGCCGCCGGCGACGATGTGGAGCATCTCCAGGCATTCGGCGACGTGCTCCGCCGCCACCATGGAGGTGCCGACGTGCTTGGAGGTGCCGGCGAGGCAGGCATAAAGCGTATTGACGTCGAGGTCGCGCGCCGTGGCCATGTCGCGGGGGACCAGGCAGCGCTGGAAAAAGTGGATGTGTTCGCAGGTGTCGACGATGCGGGCCGCGTCATAGAGATCGATGAGCAGCGACTCGCGGTAGCTTCGGGTCTCGGGCTCGACGACATGAACCGCCGCTCCGGCGGTGCCGAAATGCACCTTGGTGCCCCACGGCTCGAGGTCGTGTCGGGGATCGCGCGCATAGAGCGGCTGACGCCGCCAGGCGCCCGCCACGGTGTCCTCCACCAGTGCCCGCGGGATGCATAGCCGCCCCGCCGAGTTGACATGGCAGCCCTTGGCGGTCAGCGCCTCCAGGCAGGACGGGATGGGTTCGGCGACGCCGACCGCTTCGAGGACCTCCAGCGCGGCATGGTGGATGCGCTCAAGCTCTGTGGTTGCCAGCGCCTTGTAGCGGCCGGCCGCCATGCCGGGCCGCACCGCGGCCTCATCGGCGGGGACGACCCGC
>CAYWVA010000209.1:0-5034 GCA_964461545.1 uncultured Rhizobiaceae bacterium
GGGTCGAGGAGGCGCCGGCCGACAACTGGGCGCAGACCGGCGATCTCTATGTGATAGCTGACGCGCTCGCGGCAGAGGTCATGAAGGCCGCCCGCGTTAAAGCGCATTCGCGGCTGCGTGACGTATCTGCCGATGTGCTTTCGCTCCTCACATGCCGGCATCCGCTGCGGGGGCAAGGTTACGACTTTCCGGTGCCACTGCTTGAAGGCGACCATGTTACCGAAGAAGCCGGCACCGGCTTTGTCCACACCGCGCCTGGCCATGGCCGTGAGGACTTCGACATTTGGACCGAGCAGGAGGCGAAGCTAAGAGGCCTGAAGATCGACACCCGCATCCCGTTCACCGTCGATGCCGACGGGCGCTTCACCGACGATGCGCCGGGCTTTGAGGGCAAGCGGGTGATCACCGACAAGGGCGAGAAGGGCGACGCCAACGAGGCCGTGATTCAGGCCCTGGCGGCGGCCGGCAACCTGATCGCCCGAGGGCGCCTCAAGCACCAGTATCCCCACTCCTGGCGCTCCAAGAAACCGGTGATCTTCCGCAACACCCCGCAATGGTTCATTTCCATGGGCGACGGCAAGCCGGACGGGCTTCGCGCCTGTGCGCTCAGAGCCATCGACGAGGTCGACTGGGTGCCCGCCGCCGGGCGCAACCGCATCTACGGCATGATCGAGCAGCGCCCCGATTGGGTGATCTCGCGCCAGCGGGCCTGGGGGGTGCCGATCACGGTGTTCCGCAACAGCCGGTCCGGGGCCGTCATCCCGGCACCTGACTTTGCCGGCTCAGACGCGCTGATCGACCGCATCGCCGAGGCCTTCGAGGCGGAAGGGGCCGACGCCTGGTTCGCTCAAGGCGCCCGTGAGCGTTTTCTGCGTGGGCTGGTGGACGACACGGGCGAGTGGGAAAAGATCGACGACATTCTCGATGTGTGGTTCGAGTCGGGCTCCACCCATGCCTTTGTGCTTGAGGTGCGCGGCGACCTGAAGGTTCGCCGTCCCCACGACGGCGGGCGCGATAAAGTCATGTATCTTGAGGGCTCCGACCAGCATCGCGGCTGGTTCCACTCCTCACTGCTCGAATCCTGCGGCACCCGCGGCCGTGCCCCCTACGATGTCGTCCTGACCCACGGATTTGTCGTCGACGAGGACGGCCGCAAGATGTCGAAGTCGCTCGGCAACATCGTCACGCCCCAGGACGTCATCCGCCAGTCCGGTGCCGAGATCCTGCGGCTGTGGGCGGCCTCGTCGGATTACGCCGAGGACCTGCGCCTCGGCCCTGAGATCCTCAAGTCGAACGTCGATGCCTATCGCAAGCTCAGGAACACCATGCGGTATCTGCTGGGCGCGCTCGACGGCTACGACAAGCGCGAAGCCATCGACATTGCCGACATGCCGGAGCTTGAGCGCTACATTCTGCACCGGCTGCATGAGACCGGCGAGGCGGTGGCCCGCGGCTATGACAGCTTCGATTTCAAGCGCGCCTACTGGTCGCTGCTCAACTTCATGACAGTGGATCTCTCGGCCTTCTATTTTGATATCCGCAAGGATGCGCTGTACTGCGATCCGTTCTCCAGCATCCGGCGGCGGGCCTGCCGCACAGTCATGGACAAGCTGTTTTACTGCCTCACCGCCTGGCTTGCGCCGATCCTGTGCTTTACCATGGAGGAGGCGTGGCAGTCGCGCTTTGGCGAGGGTTCGGTGCATCTTCAGCGTTTCCCTGAAGTGGAGGCCGGCTGGCGCGACGGAGCGCTCAGACGCAAATGGGACAAGGTGCGCGAGGTGCGCCGCGTGGTCACCGGGGCACTCGAGATCGAGCGCCAGGTGAACAAGACCATCGGATCCTCGCTCGAGGCGGCTCCAGTCGTCTATGTTGCCGAGCCCGGCTTGCTGGCCGCACTCGAAGGCATCGATCTCGCCGAGGTGGCGATCACCAGCGATGCCCGGCTGGTCGCCGGCGAGGGACCTGCGGATGCCTTCCGGCTCGACGAGGTAGCGGGCGTGGCCGTCATGTTTGAGCGCGCCAGGGGTCGCAAATGTGCCCGGTCGTGGAAGATCAGCGAAGACGTGGGCCGCGATCGCGAGTTCCCCGACATCACGGTGCGCGACGCCCAGGCCGTGCGCGAGTGGTTTGAGCGTCAAGGGCGCGCTTGATGCGCCGGGACCCACCCCCACCTCCTCCCCCGGCGGGGGAGGGCGGCAGGCCTAGGCGAGGGGCGAATTCCGCTCCCGCTCCCCTCGTAGGGGAGGGCCGGGGAGGGGGCTTTGCCGGGATGGCCCTGTTCGGCCGGCTGTCAGGGCTCGGGCTGGCGGTCGCCCTTGTCACCTTCGCGCTCGACCAGGTGCACAAATGGTGGATGCTGGGCCCCTTCGACATCGCGGCCCGCCAGCCGGTGCGCGTGGCGCCCTTCCTCGACCTTGTGCTCACCTGGAACGCCGGCATTTCCTATGGCTTGTTCGCCCAGGAGACCGATGCCGGGCGCTGGGCGCTGATCGGTTTGAGCCTCCTGGTCACTGGTGGCTTGTGGCTGTGGCTGGCGCAAACTCGCCGGCGATTTGCCGCGGCCGGCCTGGGGCTGGTGATCGGGGGGGCGCTCGCCAACACCACCGATCGGGTCGTTTACGGCGCCGTCGCCGACTTCTTCCTGTTTCACGGATGGGGCCTCAGCTGGTATGTGTTCAACATCGCCGATGCCGCCATCGTTGCCGGCGTGGGGCTGTTGCTGTATGAGTCGTTCATCGACGGTCGGCGTCATTGACGTTTGGCCAGTCACGCTTTTGCCCCAAAAGACAGGCATCAGGGGGCTGGGCGAATGGGGAGCCGCGGGTTGCGTTGCGGCAGATCACAGGGGGTTCAATGATCAGGAAAGCGGCCTTTCGGACCGCCGTGCTTGTCGTCTTCGGCGGCCTGGTTGCGGGATGCAGCGAGACGGGTTTCCAGGACTTCTTTGGGGCCGGCAAGTACGCGCCGGACGAAACCCAGGTCAGCGTCAACCAGCCTCTGTCGGTGCCGCCCGATCTGCAACTGAGACCGCCCTCAGCTACCGAACCGCCGAGAGTCGCCAGCCAGCCGCCAGCCAGCCAGACTCCGACGTCGGGTCAGTTGCAACAGCCGCAGGATCTCACTCTTGCACCCCAGCCCCAGGAGGCCGCGCCGCAGACCCAGCAGGGCGCGCCGCAGACCCTCCAGCCTCAGGAGCAGACGGCTGCCGCTGAGCCGGAGGACGTTTATGCCCGCTGGGGGGTGTCGCGATATCATCCCGATGGCCGCAAGAAGACCCAGCTCGAGCTGAATGACGAGATGCGCAAAAAGCGCGACGAGGCCAGGCGCCAGCAGGATCCGAACTACGGCACCATCTGGAACCTCGGCAACATCTGGGGCGACGGCTGAGGCATGCCCGAAACGACGGACTCAGCCGGCAGCCGCTGAGCGCCGTTCCGATTTCTTGCGTTCGTGCGGGTCGAGGATGGCTTTTCTGAGCCGGATCGACTTCGGCGTAACCTCGACCATCTCGTCGTCGTCGATGAAGGCGATGGCCCGTTCCAGCGTCAGCTTGATGGGCGGGGTCAGCAGCACCGCATCGTCCTTGCCCGAGGCCCGCATGTTGGTGAGCTTCTTGCCCTTGAGCACGTTGATCTCCAGATCGTTGCCGCGGGTGTGCTCGCCCACGATCATGCCGCGATAGACCCGGGTGCCGGGCTCGATGAACATCGGCCCACGGTCCTCCAGATTCCACAGCGCATAGGCGACCGCGCTGCCCTCGGCGTTGGAGATGAGCACGCCGGTGCGCCTGGCCGGCATGTCGCCGGAATGGGGCGCGTAGCCATGGAACAGCCGGTACATGAGGCCGGTGCCGCGGGTGTCGGACAACAGCTCACCGTGATAGCCGATGAGGCCGCGGGTGGGGGCGAGGAACACCAGGCGCTGGCGCCCGGCTCCCGAGGCGCGCATATCGCGCAACTCGGCGCGGCGCTCAGACAGCTTCTGCACGACGATGCCGGAATAGTCCTCGTCAACATCGATGACCACTTCCTCGATTGGCTCGAGCAGCGCGCCGGTTTCGTCGCGGCGGATGAGGACCCGCGGCCGCCCCACGGTCAGCTCGAAGCCTTCCCGGCGCATGACCTCGATCAGGATGGCGAGCTGCAGCTCGCCGCGGCCCGCCACCTCGAAGGCGTCGGTTTCGCCGGGAAGCTCGCTCACCTTGATGGCGACGTTGCGCTCAGCCTCGCGCAGCAGCCGCTCGCGGATGACCCGGCTCTGCACCTTGTCACCTTCCTGGCCGGCCAGTGGCCCGTCATTGATGCGCAAACTCATGGCGAGCGTCGGCGGGTCGATGGGCTGGGCCGGGATCGGCGTTTCGACCTCGGGGTCGGCGATGGTGTCGGCGACGCTGGCCACCGACAGCCCGGCGATGGCAACGATGTCGCCGGCTGCGGCGGTCTCCACCGGCTCGCGCTCCAGGCCGCGAAAGCCTAAGATCTTGCTGATGCGGCCCTGCTCGACCAGCTCGCCATCGCGGGACAGGGCCTTGACCTGCTGGTTGACGCTCAAGGTGCCCGAACGGATGCGCCCGGTGAGCAGCCGCCCGAGATAGGCATTGGCCTCCAGCGTCGTGGCCAGCATGCGCATGGGTCCCTCTTCGATGACCGGCGGCGCAACATGACGCAGCACCAGATCGAACAGCGGGGCCATGGAGTCCTTGGGGCCGTCCGGCCGCTCGGCCATCCAGCCTTCCTTGGCCGAGCCGTAGAGGATCGGGAAATCGAGCTGCTCCTCGCTGGCGTCAAGCGCCGCGAAGAGGTCGAAGACATCATTGATGACCGCCTGGTGGCGCTCGTCTGGCCGGTCGATCTTGTTGATCGCGACGATCGGCTTCAAGCCGATCTTGAGCGCCTTCGACAGCACGAACTTGGTCTGCGGCATCGGCCCTTCGGAGGCGTCGACCAGCAGCACCGCCCCGTCGACCATGTTGAGGATGCGCTCCACCTCGCCGCCGAAATCGGCATGGCCGGGCGTGTCGACGATATTGATGCG
>CAYWVA010000210.1:0-5025 GCA_964461545.1 uncultured Rhizobiaceae bacterium
CGCTCCCGCCATGCCGCATGGTGGTGGTGGCATGGGTGGCATGGACTTCTGATCCAGCCCATCACCTTTGCTCCAGAGGGGCCCGCACCGCGCGGGCCCCTTCTTTGTCGAATGTGCGCTAGATCACCTGCTCGAGACGTTCCTTGAGCTCCCCGACCAGCGGCAGGCGGGAGATCTCGGCACGCGCCACAAGCACCGCCTCGGAGCGCAAGATCACGCCGTCGTCCAAGACTTTCAGCCCGTTGGCCTTGAGTGTCGCGCCGGTGGTGGTGATGTCGACGATGGCTTCCGCCGTCCCTGAGGCCGGCGCCCCCTCGGTGGCGCCCAGACTCTCCACAATGCGATAGCCTGCCACGCCCTTCTCAGCAAAGAAGCGCCGCGTCAGGTTGACGTATTTCGTGGCGACTCGCAGCTGCCGGCCGTGGCGTGCATAGAAGGCATGGGAGATCTCATCGAGATCGGCCATGGTCGTCACGTCGAGCCAGCATTCGGGCACCGCCACCACCACTTCGGCTGGACCAAATCCGAGGCGCAGCAGCACCTCGATGCGGCGATCGCTGTCGGGCACCGCGTCGCGCAGCAGATCCTCGCCGGTGATCGCCAGGTCGGTTGTGCCGGCCTTGATCGCCTGGGCGATCTCGGCCGCCGACAAAAATACCACTTCGACGTTGGCCAGGCCATCGATGTCGCCGCGATAGCCGCGCGCCGCCCCCGTGCGAGCGAGGCGAAACCCGGCGCGGGCAAACAAACTTTCAGCCGACTCCATCAGCCGGCCCTTGGACGGCAGGGCAAGCAGCAGGGACCTCATGCCAGGGTGCCCCGGGCGGCAGCGAGCAGGCGCTCGGTATGGATGGCGCAGCCAACGGCCGGCACCGTCACGGGCGAGCCGATATCGGAGAGCATGTTGTCGTAGCGCCCGCCGCCGGCGATGGCCAGCGAGCCGCCTTGCGGGCGGTCGACCTCGATCTGGAACACGAAGCCAGTGTAATATTCGAGATTGCGGCCGAATACCCCGGAAAACTCGAAATCCCAAGCAGCAAGGCCCTGGGCTTCGATGTGCACAAGGCGTCGTCGATACTTCGCCACCGCGGCGGGCATGGTCCCGCCTGTGGCGGCCGCGAGCCGTTCGAGATCGCCGACCACGGCTTGAGGCTGGCCTCGCAAGCCGAGATAATCGTCGATCAGCGCCGCCTTGCCCTTGTCGAGTGCTGGCGCGTGGCGGTCGGCGGCCTTTTCGGCCAGCCGTTCGGCGATCTCATCGACGCTGCGGCCGCCGGCCAGCTGCAGATTGCGTTCATCAAGCTCGCGCTCAACCAGGCGCACAGCGTCATCGCTGCTTTCGCCGGCGACCCGATCAAGCAGCGGCGAAATGGAGGTGCGCGGACGCTCCCGCGCTCCGGTCAGCTGGTCAAGCAGGCTGCGGAACGCCCGCGGCCGCCAGTACTGGTGCATCAGCCGGCGCCGCCAGCGCTCGGGCATGTCGATGGAGTGGAGCAGGCCGGCGACCAGCCCGAGGTCGCCAATACGGACACGGGCGCGCTCAAGCCCGGCTGCCGACACCGCGGCGATCGTCAGCCCCAGCACCTCGGCATCGGCACGCTCCGGGTCGGCGGCGCCGAACCATTCGATGCCGGCCTGATCGAACTCGGCCGGGAACAGCGGCGAGCCGCCATCGGGCTGGAAGCGGAAGGCCGGCCCCTGGTAGCAGTATCGAGCTTCGACGTCGGGCTCACCGGCATGGCTCAGGTGGTAGCGGCAGGCCGGCACCGTGAGGTCGGGACGCAGACAGAGCTCGGTCCCGGCCGGATCGGTGAACACGAAGGTCCGGGCCCGGATCTCCTCGCCGGCCCGGTCGAGAAATATGTCGGCCGGCTGCAGGATGTCCGGGGCAATGTGAGCAAAGCCCGCAGCCTTGAAGATATCGAGGATCAGCGCGCCCTGGACCTCAAGGGCGGCGCGCTCGGCCGGCGTCTTACCGGGCATCGGCGTTCATTGGCGATACCGCGCCAGCACGTCCTTCACCGCGCTCACCATCTGGGCCTCGGGCACCGAAACTTGCGCCGGCCGGGCATCGCGCCATTCCTCGCGGGTTTCGATGCCGCCTGCCATCTGCGCGCCCTGAACCAGATCCTTGATCTGAACCTCGCCCCGGGCGCGCTCGTCCTCGCCCTGGATCACCACGCAGGGAGCGCCCCGCCTGTCGGCGTATTTCATCTGCGCCTTCATGCCGGAAGTGCCGAGATAGAGTTCGGCGCGGACCCCGGAGCCACGCAGTTCGCTCACCAGCCGCTGGTGATCGCCGATACGCTCGCGGTCCATGACCAGGACCACGACGGGGGCGAGCGTCGCCCCCTCATCGATCCGGTCCAGATGTTTCAGCGCCGCATAGAGCCGCGACACGCCGATGGAAAACCCGGTCGCCGGCACCAGTTCGCCGCGGAACCGGGCGACGAGATCGTCATAGCGCCCGCCGCCGCCGACCGACCCGAAGCGCACGGGGTTTCCTGCCTCATCGCTGGTCTCGAACGTCAGCTCGGCTTCGAACACGGCGCCGGTGTAGTACTCAAGGCCGCGGACGACGGAGGGGTCAACTCGGATACGATCCGGACCGTAGCCGCCTGCACGAACAAAGTGCTCAATGGCACTTAGCTCTGCAAAACTCGCGGCCGCCGTTTCATCGCTCCGCACCATCTCATCCCAACTCGCGACCTCAGATGATTTGCCGGCAGCTACATATGGCTGATGGTCGATTACGGCCTTGAGGTATTCAATCTGTAGGGGGGCGAGACCAGCACCCCGCGTAAAGTCGCCGCTTTCGTCTTTCCGGCCGGCCCCTAACAGCTTCTCGACCTCTTCCCAGCCGAGTCGATCCCGCTTGTCGATGGATCGGAGCACTGCCAAGCGCTGTCCCTCGGTGTTGAGACCGATGGCTGCCATGACGCCATCAAGAATTTTGCGTGAATTGAACTTGATAACATACTGGCCCTTCAGCCCCAGTGCCTCCAGAGTATCGGCCGCCAGCATGCAGATCTCGGCATCTGCCGCCGGGCTCGACGTTCCGACCGTATCGGCGTCGAACTGCATGAACTGGCGATAGCGCCCCGGACCCGGCTTTTCGTTGCGGAACACCCACCCCGATCGATAAGAGCGGTAGGGCTTGGGCAGATCCTGATAGTTCTCGGCCACGTAGCGGGCGAGCGGCGCGGTGAGGTCGTAGCGCAAGCTCAGCCACTGCTCGTCGTCGTCCTTGAACGAGAACACGCCCTCGCCCGGCCGGTCCTGGTCGGGCAGGAACTTGCCGAGCGCCTCGGTGTACTCGATCATCGGCGTCTCGACCGGCTCGAAGCCATAGGACTCGTAGACCGCCTCGATGGTGCGCAGCATGTTCTTGATGCCGCGGATCTCGGCCGCCTCGATATCGCGCAGGCCTTTAGGCAGCCGTGCCTTGGGCCGGTCCTGTTTCGCCGTTTTGGACATGAAATTCGCCTTCCAACCTGGGGGTCGCCTTGTAAAGGATGGCCGGAAGGCGGGCAAGTCAGCCCGCGTCGCTCAGGTCCTCACTCGCGCACGACGAGCACCGACTGCTTGGCGTGGCGCACCACGTTGGCGGCGTTGGAGCCGAGCAAAAAGTCCTGAACCTGCGGCCGGTGCGACGCCATGATGATCAGGTCGCACCCCGTTCGATCGGCGTAATGCATGATCTCGCGATAAATGGTTCCGTGTCCGACGATGTGCTGCACCGCCACGTCGGCAGGCACGTGGCTACGCACGAATTCGTGCAGTTCCTTGTTGGCCGCCGCCAGAGCTTGCCTTTCATAGTCCTCCGGGAAGAAGCCGCCGACTATCGCCATCCCGAAGTCCGGCACCACGGCGAGCACATGCAGCCTGGCGCCAAACGTTTTGGCGAGCGCAACGGCATCGGCCACCGCCTTTCGCTGGTGTTCAGGATCACTGAGGTCGACCGGCAGCAGGATTTCCCGAAACATCGGCGCCTCCGCTTTCAGCGCGCTGCGACGGCGGCTGCCGACTGGCGCCGGCGTTGCACCAGGAACACCAGCCCCAAAAGCATCAGCGCCGGTATGAACATGATCTCATTGGGCAGCCGGTCCGGATCGGGCACCAGAATCTCGGTGACGTCCATGCCGAAATCCATTCCGTAGCGCTCCGCCTGGCTGCCGAACGTGACATCGGTGATCTGCACCCGGTCGCCGAGGAACATGACACCGAGTCCGACACTGCGCAGCCGCTCCTCGGCCGATCCCGGCTCGCCGAGATTAAGCATGACCACCTTCGACACGTCGCGGCCCATGGCGTCCATGCCCTCGACTTGGAGGCGGATGAAGTCGTTGGCGGGCTTGGCTTCGACGACTTCGCGCAACTCGCTCGGCGGCAGGTGGTCGAACGGCTCGTCGATCATGTCCATCCAGAAGCCGGGACGGAACAGCGTGAAGGCGACGAGCAGCAGGGCTGCGGTCTCAAACCAGCGGCTGCGCACCAGAAAGTAGTTCTGGGTAGCGGCAGCGAAGGCCAGCATGGCCACGATGGCACCGAACACCACGACGACCAAATGCGTCCACCCGGCGATGCCGATCAGCAAAAGCTGGGTGTTGAAGACGAAGATGAAAGGCAGCGCCACGGTACGCAGGCTGTAATAGAAGGCCTGCACGCCGGTTTTCAGCGGATCGCCGCGAGAGATCGCTGCGGCGGCGAAGGAGGCCAGCCCCACCGGCGGCGTCACATCGGCCATCAGGCCGAAATAGAACACGAACAGATGCACCGCGATCAGCGGGACGATGAGCCCCTGCTGCGAGCCAAGCTCGACCACCACCGGCGCCATCAGGGTCGCGACGATGATGTAGTTGGCGGTGGTCGGCAGTCCAAGCCCGAGCACCAGGCTGATCACCGCGGTCAGCACCAGCATGACCACCAGATTGCCGCCCGACAGCAACTCGACCAGCTCGATCATCACCCCGCCGAGGCCGGTCTGGGCCACGGTGCCGACGATGATGCCGGCCGCCGCCGTCG
>CAYWVA010000211.1:0-1767 GCA_964461545.1 uncultured Rhizobiaceae bacterium
GGCTCGATGATGTCCTCGATGGCGTCGCGCGGCTCCGAGATCGAGGCGGCGATGGTCTCGATGCCGACCGGCCCGCCGCCGAAGTTCACCGCTAAGCTGGAGAGATAGCGGTGATCCAGGGCATCGAGTCCGCGGCTGTCCACCTCCAAACTGCCCAGCGCCCGGTCGGCGGCGGGCCGGTCGATCGGCACCGTACCGTCAACCGCGGCGAAATCGCGCACCCGGCGCAACAGCCGACCGGCGATGCGCGGCGTTCCTCGCGAGCGCTTGGCGATCTCGCGCGCCCCGTCCTCGGTCATCGCGGTGGCGAGCACCCGGGCGCCACGCACCACGATCTCGAGCAGCTCCGATTCGCTGTAGAAGTCGAGCCTGACCGGGATGCCGAAACGGTCGCGCAAGGGGTTGGTGAGAAGACCGGTGCGGGTGGTGGCGCCGATCAAAGTAAAGCGGGCGAGATCAATGCGCACCGAGCGCGCCGCCGGCCCCTCGCCGATGATCAGGTCGAGCTGGAAGTCCTCCATGGCCGGGTAGAGGATTTCCTCCACAGCCGGGTTCAGCCGGTGGATCTCGTCGATGAACAGGACGTCGCGGTCCTCCAGATTGGTAAGCAGTGCCGCCAGGTCACCCGCCCGGGCGATCACCGGCCCGGCGGTGGCGCGAAAATTGACCCCGAGCTCGCGCGACACGATCTGGGCGAGCGTTGTCTTGCCAAGCCCGGGAGGTCCCGCCAGCAGGACATGGTCGAGCGCCTCGCCGCGGGACTTCGCAGCCTCGATGAACACCTTGAGGTTGGCCTTGGCCCGCTTCTGGCCGATGAACTCGTCGAGCCGCTGCGGCCGCAGGCTCGAATCGGCGTGGTCTTCGGGCCTGGAGTCCCGGTCGACGACACGATCGGTCATGTCGCAAGCTCCCTCAGCGCCAGCCGAATGAGCGTCTCGGTCGGCGCGCCGTCACCGGCCTTCATCATGGCGCTCGACACCGCCACTCCGGCCTGGGACTGGTTGTAGCCGAGATGGATGAGCGCCGAGACGGCCTCTCTGACCGCCGTCGGACCGGCCCCGTCGAGCGCCCCCTGCAGCCGCGCCAAAGCCGGATCGGCCGGTGTGAAGGCGGGCCCGCGGTCCTTGAGCTCGGTAACGATTCGCTGGGCGAGCTTGGCCCCGACGCCCGGCGCACGGCCGATCATCGCCTTGTCCTGGAGCGCTATGGCATTGGCGAGTTCGGCCGCCGACAAGGTGGACAGGATGGCCAGCGCCACCTTGGTGCCGACGCCTTGCACATTGTCGAGCAGGCGGAACCACTCGCGTTCGATGGCGGTGGCGAAGCCAACCAGCCGGATGGCCTTGTCGCTGACCAGCATCTCGGTGTGGAGCACTGCTTCTTGGCCCTCGGGCGGCAAGGCGGCAAGCGTCCTGGCCGAGCACGCAACGTGGTAGCCGACCCCGCCGACATCGAGGATCACCCAGTCCTCGCCATAGGCCTCGACGATGCCCCTGAGCTTGCCGATCACGCAAATACTCTCCTGTGGTGGGCATGGCAGATGGCAACTGCCAGCGCGTCGGCCGAATCGGCGCTTTTCGGCGTGCAGCGCGGCAACAGCCGCTCCACCATGTGGCGGATCTGGCACTTGTCGGCATGCCCCACTCCGACCACGGTCTTCTTGACCAGGTTCGGGGCATATTCCGCAACCGGCACCCCGGCGCAAGCCGGCACCAAGAGCGCCACCGCCCGGGCATGGCCGAGTTTCAAGGTGGCGCGGGCATCCTT
>CAYWVA010000211.1:1867-5018 GCA_964461545.1 uncultured Rhizobiaceae bacterium
TGAACGTCGTCGTCATCGTCGAGGGCACCCAGCAGCTTCATGATGGTGCGCGCCGTGTCCTCATCGACCGGCGTCATGACCTGCGGCCGCCACACCAGCTTGACCGACGTGGCATCGCCCAGGCGCTCGGCGAGCAGTGAAGATACCTCTCCTAGGCTCTCAAGGGCGCAGGTCACGACATGGCCGGTATCGTCGGTGACGACGTCTTCGGCCCCCGCATCGATGGCCGCCTCAAGCATCTTCTCGTCGCTGCCGGCCGACGCCGGATAGACGATCTCGCCGACGCGCGAGAAGTTGAACGACACCGAGCCTGGTTCGCCCAGGCTGCCGCCATGCTTGGCGAAATAGGAGCGCACGGCGCCCGCGGTGCGGTTGCGGTTGTCGGTCAGCGCCTCCACGATGATGGCCACGCCGCCAGGGCCATAGCCCTCGTAGCGGGCCGCCTCGTAGGCTTCGGCCTCGCCGCCTTCGGCCTTCTTGATCGCCCGCTCGATATTGTCCTTGGGCATGTTTTCGGCCCGGGCGCTCTGGATCGCCAGGCGCAGACGTGCATTCATGTCGGGGTCAGGACCGCCGTGCTTGGCTGACACGGTGATCTCCCGCGACAGCTTGGAGAACACCTTGGAACGCGCCGCGTCCTGGCGGCCCTTGCGGTACATAATGTTCTTGAACTGGGAGTGTCCGGCCATCGCTTAAGTCCTCTGCGGCTAAATTGGCCGCCCGCCCGGTTGGCCCGAAACCATAAAACAGAACCCGTCAGCCCCGTAACCGGACTCCATCCGGCAACCGCGAGCGTCGAATTTGGCGCCCTCGATTGCCAGGTCAAGACCGGCATTGTCGAGCGTGCATGAATCATAGGTCCAAGGCGGCCTGAAATCCATAGAACCCGCACTGCAAGAGCCACCGGAAGAGATCGGTTAAACCGGAATTTGCCTGTGGATCCTACGCTAGGCGTCCGCTGCGAGCGTCACGGCAATATCCTCACCAGAACGCCGGCCATGCCGGCTCGAGCCGGCCGCCGATGCGGATGGGCGCGATGTTGACGGCCAGGCCGGTGCGGTCGTCGGTCTCCACCGCGATAGCACACAGCGTCGCCTCGCCCGTTGCGGGCTCCAGGCGGGCGGCCGGTATCTTGCGCAGGAAGCGGTTGAGCGGCTCATTCTTGTCCATGCCGATGACCGAATCGTAGTCGCCGCACATGCCGACATCGGTAAGATAGGCGGTACCGCCGGGCAAAATCTGATGATCGGCGGTCGGCACATGGGTATGGGTGCCGACCACCAGGCTTGCCCGCCCGTCGCAGAAGTGGCCCATGGCCATTTTTTCCGACGTCGCCTCGGCGTGCATGTCGACGATGATGGCATCGGCGCGCTCCGCTAGCGGCGCCAAGCCAAGCTCACGCTCGGCGGCGGCAAACGGGTTGTCGAGGGCCTCCATCATCAGCACGCCCATGATACTTATGACCAGCACCCGGCCGCCCGAAGGCGTCGGATAGACGCCGACGCCGCGCCCCGGCGTGCCCGGCGGATAGTTCACCGGCCGCAGCAGTTCCGGGGCGCGCTCGATGAACACCAGCGCCTCGCGCTGGTCCCAGGAGTGGTTGCCAAGGGTGATGACATCGGCGCCGGCATCGCGCAGGTCGTTGTAGATCGCTTCGGTGATGCCGAAGCCGCCAGCGGCATTCTCGCCGTTGACCACAACGAGGTCGGGCTGGCAACGCTGGCGCAAGCCCGGGAGTTCGCGCATCACCACAGCGCGCCCCGAGCGGCCCACAACGTCGCCGAGGAAGATCAGCCGCATGAGCGCCCGAGGCCCGCAACGGGACGCTTGGCCCCGTGCTCGGTCAAGATCCTTTCAGGAGCGCTGTTGACCGGCACCGGGATCGACCAGACGTCGGACACCGCCAGTCCCGGTCCAAGGCCAAGGAAATCGAGTCCGCCCGCAGCAGGTTTCGCCCCCGACGTGGTCCCGGCGAGCCCGTGCGCCCAGGCGCGCGCCTTGACCGCAGCGTTGCGGCAGGCTCGTTTGCGATCGGCAAGGTCGGAGGCGGGAGGGCTGTGCATCGGGCTTCGGTCAGGTTGGCGCCGCGGCCGCTTTTGCGGAGGAATCGAACTGGCGGGCCACCGCGACCGTGGGAGCTTTACAACCCCGGGTCCCTACTTTCGTAGGTGGGTGCCGTTTGTCCGGAACCACGGCTCCGGTCAGGGACAGCTCCCTTCAAGGTCGATATCGGGCCCTGGGATGAGATGTCCTCACGCGATGGGCAGCCCGCCTCATGTAAGATAGGGCCCGCGAGCGGTAAAATCCATAGCGTGCAACCGGCGCCGCCTTAAACGGCGAAGCCCCCGGGCAGCGCCGCTCCCCGGGGGCATTGGTAACAAACAGCCAATCAAGCTCGTGGTCAGTCGCTGCGCATGATGCCCAAGATGTTCAGGATATGAATGAACATCACAATGAAGCTGCCGTAGAGCATGAAGGCGCCGAAAATCGCCTTGCCCTCGTTGAGGCCGGTGGCATCGCCCTGGACATACATCATCTTGATCTGCTGGGTCTCGTAGGCGGTCAGCCCAGAGAACACCAGAACCACCAGGCCGGACGTCACCAGGCTCATCAGCTCGCTGCCGAAAAAGATGACGTTGATGAGTATGGCGATCAGCAGGCCGATGGTGGCCATCATGAAGAAGCCGCTCAGGCCCGACAGATCGCGCTTGGTGGTGTAGCCGACGAGGCTCATGGCGCCGAACGTGGCGGTGGTGATGACCAGAGCCCTGAAGATCAGCGATGGGTCTATGGTGAGGAAGGCGTAGATCATCGGCGAGATCAACAGCCCCCACAGGACCGCGTAGGTCCAATAGGCGCCGTGCGCCATGACGGCATTGCCGGAGAAGATCAGCCGGGGCGCCAGGAAGCCGAGGCCGAGGATCGCGGCGAACAGCACCCACATCATGTACCCGCCTGCCACCGTCATCATTAGGGCGGGATTGTTGGCCATGAACAGGGTCACCAAGGACGTGACCGCCACGCCGAGGGCCACGTAGTTGTAGACCCGTACCATGTAGGCCCGCAGGCCCTCGTCAAGCTCGCGTACACGAGCGCCGGGCTGTGCGACAGTCCGGTATCTTGGTTCAACCATCTTCACCCTCACAATTCT
>CAYWVA010000212.1:0-1134 GCA_964461545.1 uncultured Rhizobiaceae bacterium
AGAAGGACCTGATTCAGCTCGTCGGCCTCGCCGAGGAAGGCGAGGGGGTTCGCATTTTCATCGGCTCGGAGAACAAGCTGTTCTCGCTGTCAGGCTCCTCGCTCGTGGTGGCCCCCTACCATGACACCCAGCAGAACATCATCGGGGTGCTCGGGGTCATCGGGCCGACCCGGCTCAATTATGCCCGCATTATTCCCATCGTGGAGTACACCGCCCGGGCGATCGGGCGCGTTATGTCTTGATCTCAGCATCGGGAACCTGATATCGGCGGGCACGATTCCAGCCGATTGTTGAGCGTATTGCGTGCAAGGAGGCACCGGCATGACCGATAAGCGCAAGCGCGCGCACTTCGATCCCGACGAGCCCAGCGAGGACCACGTGCAGACCGGAAACGGACACGACGATGAGCCAATGCCGGATCCGGGCGAAGGCGAGCCGAGCCAGGCTGATCAGGTCGAGTCCCTGAAGGCGGAATCGGCGGAACTGAAGGAGCGGCTGCTGCGCGCCATGGCCGAGATGGAGAACCTGCGCAAGCGCACCGAGCGGGAGAAGGCCGAGGCGACGCTTTACGCCGCGACCAGCTTTGCGCGCGACCTGTTGTCGGTGGCCGACAGCCTGGACCGGGCGTTGCAGTCGGTGCCCGCCGAGAACCGCGATCAGCTCGACGAATCGACTCGCAACCTACTCGCCGGCATCGAGGTCACCCACAAGGAGCTTATCAACGTGTTCTCCCGCCATGGCATCACCCGCATCGAGCCCATGGGCGAGAAATTCGATCCGCACTTCCAGCAGGCCATGTTCGAGGTTCCTGACGGCTCGGTGCCGGCCGGGACCGTGGTCCAGGTGGTGCAGGCCGGCTATACCATCGGCGAACGTTGCCTGAGGCCGGCGCTGGTCGGCGTCGCCAAGTCCCCTGTGGCCGGGCAACAGTCGACGAGCAACGGCTCTGGCGGCTCCTCGGCCCCGGACTCATAGGCATGTCCTGACCCTTCCATGGCAAATTGCCGGACGCAAGGACGCAAGGGTGGCGTGAGTGGCTGACAGCGTGTTTGCCGAGGACTGCCGCTTCGCCCCCTACTGGTGGGATGCGACGCCGCGTCCGCCGCATGATGATGCCGCGCTGCCGGGGCGCGT
>CAYWVA010000212.1:1234-4993 GCA_964461545.1 uncultured Rhizobiaceae bacterium
TCGGCGAGTTCATTCGCGACGAGTCGATCGCCTGCGACTTCCGCGTGGCCGGGCGGTTTCACGCCGCCCACAGCCCCCGCCGCTACGAGGCGCTGGCGCGCCACGTCGCCGCGCTGCCCAAGGAACTTAGCGCTGAAGCCCATGTCGTGGCCCGCGCCGAGCAGCGCAGGGAACTCGGCACCGACGCCTATCATGGCGGAGTGGTGTTCCCCCAGCACGCCGCTCTCGACCCGGCGCGCTATCACGCCGGCCTGCTCGATTGCGCCCGGGCCGCCGGCGCCGTGGTGATCTCGCGCTGCCCCGTCACCGGGCTCGACAGGGACGGCCACGGTTTCCGGCTCATCACGCGGCGCGGCGAGATCCATGCCCGCGATGTTGTGGTGGCGACCAATGGCTACGCCGGGACCCTGGTTCCTTGGCTGAGCCGCCGCGTGATCCCCATCGGCAGCTACATCATCGCGACCGAGCCGCTGCCGGGCGAGCTGATGGCAAAGCTGATGCCCAGGGATCGTATCGTCAGCGATACTCGCCGGGTGGTGTACTACTATCGCGCAAGTCCCGACCGGCGCTGCATCCTGTTCGGCGGCCGGGTGTCGGGCACCGAGACCGACCCGCGCCTGAGCGGCCCGCTTTTGCATCGCGACATGGTGGCGATCTTTCCCGAATTGGCGGCCATAAAGATCACTCATTCCTGGCTTGGCATGGTGGCCTACACCTTCGACACGCTGATGCATATCGGTCGCCACGATGGTCTTTACTATGCCATGGGCTATTGCGGCTCAGGCGTAGGCATGGCGAGCTATCTCGGCATGCGGCTCGGTCTCAGCGTGCTAGGCAGCGCAGAGGGCAAGACGGCGTTCGACGGGCTCGCTTTCCCGACGCGTCCGTTTTACTCCGGACGGCCATGGTTTATCGCCCCTACGGTATGGTTTTACCGTTTTCTGGACCGCATGGATCGCTAAGGCTCGATCCTGCCACCGGACGGCCCCCATAGTAGGGTTCGCGCCGGCCCTGGGTCTCTGGCATAATGGGAAGGGCGGCTACAAGGGAGATTGCGGGCACGTGCTCGACGGCAAAAGACTTCTGCTCATCATCGGCGGCGGCATCGCCGCCTACAAATGCCTGGAGCTCATCCGGCGGGCCAGGGAAAGGGGTGCGAGCGTGCGCGCCATCGTGACCCGGGCGGGCGAGCAGTTCGTGACGCCCCTGTCGGTGGCAAGCCTGAGCGGAGACCGGGTGTTCACCGACCTGTTCAGCCTGACCGACGAGGCCGAGATGGGCCACATCGAGCTGTCGCGCGCCGCCGATCTGCTGGTGGTGGCGCCGGCCACGGCTGATCTCATGGCGCGCATGGCCGCCGGCCTGGCGTCGGACCTCGCCACCACGGCGTTGCTTGCTACCGACAAGCCGATCCTCATCGCCCCGGCGATGAACGTGCGCATGTGGCAGCACCCGGCCACCCAGCGGAACCTGGCAAGGCTCAGACAGGACGGCGTCATGGTGGTCGGGCCCAATGACGGCGACATGGCGTGCGGCGAGTACGGACCCGGACGCATGGCCGAGGCAGCCGAGATCCTGGCTGCCATCGAGCGGCACTTCAGCGCCGATGCCGGTTCACGGGCCGGTTCGGGGGCCGGTTCAGAAGCCGGCCCGCTCGCCGGCCGCAAGGTGCTGATTACCGCCGGGCCGACGCGCGAGCCCATCGACCCGGTGCGCTATCTGGCCAACCGGTCTTCCGGACGCCAGGGCTACGCCATTGCCGCTGCGGCAACACGACTGGGGGCCACGACCGTGCTGGTCTCCGGTCCGGTCGAACTCAAGGCCCCACCCGGCGTCAAGCTTGTTGCGGTCGAGTCCGCCCGCCAGATGCTGGAGGCGACGGAGGCCGAACTGCCGGCCGACATTGCCGTGTTCACCGCCGCGGTGGCCGACTGGCGCGTCGAGACCGCACCCCATAAGATCAAGAAGCAAGGGGCAGCCCCGGCGCTGAAGCTCACCGAGAACCCCGACGTGCTCAAGACCATTGCCGGCCGACCCGACCGGCCCGCCGTGGTCGTCGGCTTTGCGGCGGAAACGGAGAATGTGATCGACAACGCCAAGGCCAAGCTTGCCGCGAAAGCTTGCGATCTCATCGTCGCCAACGATGTCAGCTCGGCCACCGAGATCATGGGGGGCGAGCGCAACACGGTCCATCTCATCACCCGCGATGGCGTCGAAAGCTGGCCCGAAATGAGCAAGCAGGCGGTGGCAGAGCGGCTGATGGAGCGGCTCGCCGCGCTGGTCCCGGCATTGCGCAGGGCGGCTGAATGACCGCCCCGAACGCAGGTGTCGACGTCGATGTGGCGGTGCGCCGATTGGCCCACGCCGGCGACCTGCCGCTGCCGGCCTATGCCAGCGAGGGCGCAGCCGGGCTCGATTTGCGCGCCGCCACGCCGGACGGCGAGGCCATCGAGATTCTGCCCGGCGAGCGCAAAGTGGTGCCGACCGGCATCGCTATTGCCCTGCCTCAGGGCTATGAGGCCCAGGTGCGGCCGCGCTCGGGGCTGGCTCGCCGGCACGGCGTGACCTGCCTCAACAGCCCCGGTACGGTTGACCGCGACTATCGCGGCGAGATCCAGGTGATCCTTATCAATCTGGGACAGCAGCCATTCATCATTGCCCGCGGCGATCGCATCGCCCAGCTCGTGGTGGCGCCGGTGGCGCGCGCCGCTTGGGCCTTGGTGGAGGACCTGGAAACCACGGCCCGCGGCTCCGCAGGCTTCGGATCGTCCGGGGTGAGATGAGCAAGCGTTCCTATGCCCTTCGATGATCGCGAGCTTGAGCGCTATGCCCGCCACATTCTGCTGAAAGAGGTGGGCGGCCCCGGCCAGGAGAGGCTCAAACGCGCCCGCGTCCTGGTCATCGGCGCCGGCGGGCTCGGCGCTCCGGCGCTCATGTATCTCGCCGCCGCCGGCGTCGGCACGCTTGGCATCATCGACGACGACGTCGTGAGCCTGTCGAACCTGCAGCGTCAGATCATCCATGCCACGAGCAGGCTCGGCGAGCCCAAGACGGCAAGCGCCGTCAAGGCGCTGTTCGACATCAACCCGAACGTCACGGTCGAGCCTCACCAGATGCGGCTGACCGCCACCAACGCCCTGGAGATCATTTCAGCTTACGACCTGGTGATCGACGGCTCGGACAATTTCGCCACCCGCTTCCTGGTGAGCGATGCCTGCTTTCTGGCCAGAAAGACCCTGGTCTCGGCCGCCGTCGGCCAGTTCGACGGCCAGGTGTCGACCTTCAAGCCGCACCAAAGCGACGCCGGCGGCACGCCCTATCCGAGCTATCGCTGCCTCAACCCGGAAGCCCCGCCTGCCGGCCTCGTGCCGTCGTGCGAAGAGGCCGGGATCTTGGGGGCGCTCACCGGCATCATCGGCTCGATCCAGGCCCTGGAGGCGATCAAGGAGATTTTGGGCGTCGGCGACAGCCTCGCCGGGCGCATCCTGCTCTATGACGCGCTTGCCGCGCGCGCCTTTGTGGCCAAGCTCTCCTGGGACCCCACGAACCCGCTCAACGGCCGCCTGCCCACAATCCGCGACCTGAGCCACCACGCGTGAAGCGACGCTTATTGGATGGAACGCCCGATGGTGAACTCGCCGATGCGGATCCGGTCGGCCAGCCCCTCGGCCATCTTCGCCACAGGCTCCTCGCCGTAGGTCTCGACCATATCGGACAGGGCAGCAAACATCGCCGCCATCGCCAGGCAGTCGGACTCGA
>CAYWVA010000213.1:0-4986 GCA_964461545.1 uncultured Rhizobiaceae bacterium
GTCCCAGCTCTGCGACACCATGTTGACCTGGCTGCCGATCTTCTTCTCGTAGATCAGCTTCGGGTTGTGGGCGTCCGAGACGTCGAAGACCCGCGCCATGCCGTCCATGAAGGAGCCGACGAACAAGGTGGAATCGTCGGCGCTGAGGCTGATGTCGACCGGAAACGGCAGCTGCGAAGGATCGCCGATGTCGGCGACCGGCTTGGCCTCCCACTTGCCGTCCGGCACTTCGTGGACCAGCCAGATCTGCGACGTGAGCGCGGTGGAGGTGAAGGCGTAGTTGTGATCCTCCCCCCACGCCCAGCGCACCTCGAGGGGGACACCTGGCACCTCGAAGACCTGCCTTGGCGTGCGGGTATGGAAATCCCACAGCACCATAGTGGAGCCGAAGGCTTTCATCGCCTCGGCATCGCTCACCACCTCGCCTAGGGGACGCATGTAGTTCTTCTTGCCAGTGAACGAGGACGACAGCATGACATTGCGCCGCGGCAGCACGCGGGCGTCATAGCCGTAGCCGTCGGCTTTCTCGCCATTTGCCGCCCCGCGAGGGTCCTTGGCGGTGGGCATCCAGTGGGTGGCGATGTAGTCGCCGTCGTTGGAATACTCGACGAGGGCCGTCTGGCCGGTGCCCTCCGCGTTGGAAAGCCCCGAGATCAGCATGCGCCCGGGGAGCGCATAGGCGCCATGCGGACCGACCACGCCACCGCTCTTCTCGACGAAGTCATCGATGGTCTTGACGAGCTTGGGGTTGGCCGGGTCGGTCGCCACGTCGAAGATGAAAATCTTGGAGGTGTCGAGCCCGGCCACCCAGAACTGGCGCCGGTCGTCGGTGAATCCGCCGTGATGGGCCTCATGCCGGCCACCCACCGAGTCGACGTCGATCACCTGGCCGAAGGTAGGCGAGCCCGACCTGACATCGATGGTCACCACCTTGTCGGAGCCGTCGCCGACCCCTTCCATGCCGAGCGTCCAGACATACACATACTCTTCCTCGCCGGTGATCTTGGCCATGTAGGGTGACTGGCAGGTTTCGTCTGCGAGGGGAGCGCCGGTCGGCATCGCAAGCATGGCGGCCGCCGCCATGCCTGAGATGGCGTAGCGCATCGATCTGTTCAGCTTTGCCAACATCGTCGTGTCTCCTGCTTTGGGGGGCGTGG
This sequence comes from uncultured Rhizobiaceae bacterium, assembly GCA_964461545.1. Lineage (GTDB taxonomy): Bacteria > Pseudomonadota > Alphaproteobacteria > Rhizobiales > Aestuariivirgaceae > CAYWVA01. The sequence continues at coordinate 1,158 of CAYWVA010000213.1, forward strand.
ATGCAGCAGGAGAGGTTCTGCGACCACCAACGGTCGGACGCGGACCTCTACCCGAGTCAGATCGTTACTCCATGCGGGGCTGGCATGCTTGGAGAGGGCATGGAGATATCTTGGAGATCGGCTGGATTTAGGGGATAATTGCCGCTCGGCTCTCTCGCGCCTTGCGGTCCGGTGCGTCATGTCGGGGCCTATCGGTATGATCTACTCGTGCAACGAGTTCACCATCGACACCAACGCCTACGAGCTTCGCAGGGACGACCGGCCGGTGCCGATCGAGCCCCAGGTCTTCGAGGTGATCGTGGCGCTGATTGAGCTGCGCGACAAGGTGGTCAGCAAGGACGAGATCTTCGATCGGGTCTGGCACGGCCGCATCGTGTCGGATACCACGCTGAGCAGCAGGATCAAGGCGGCGCGCAAGGCGCTTGGCGATGACGGTACTGCCCAGAGGCTGATCCGGACGGTGCACGGCCGGGGCTTCCGCTTTGTGGGCAATGTCCACGAGGCGGCACCGGCAAGCCGAATCGCAGCCCGGCAGCTCACCGTGCGCGCTCTTGATGAACTCCCCGAAGCCGATGCGACCGCCGCCCAGCGGCTCTCCAGCCAGGTGATGGCGCGCCCACCGATCCTGGTGCTGCCGTTGGCCAACGCCTCGGGCGATTCCGGACAGGACTACCTGGCCGATGGACTGTCAGAAGGTCTCATCGCGGCGCTGTCGGCCTGGCGCTTGTTCCCGGTAATCTCGCGCAACACAGCATTCATATACCGCTCGCCGGACACATCCGCACCGGAGATCAATCAAAAGACTGGGGCCCGCTATCTGATCACCGGCAGTCTGCGCCACTCAGGAACGAGGATGCGGGTGTCCGTCGCCCTCGTCGATGCGGAGGCGGACCAGGAAATCTGGAGCGGCCGGTTCGACCGGGAGTTCCGGGACCTGGCGTCGTTGGAGGACGAGTTGGCGGAGCAGATCGTCCAGGCCGTCGAGCCGCAAGTCTGGGCAACCGAGGTTCGGCGCATCCTGCGCAAGCCGCCGCAGACCATGACGGCCTGGGACAAGGCGCTACGGGCCAGTTGGCACATCAACCGCGCCACGGCGGAAGACTACGACGCAGCAGACCGGCTGGCGGCGGAAGCGGCGGAGGACGATCCGGGTTGGAGCCTGCCTCAATCGCTGATCGCCTTCGTGAAGTTCCAACGGGCCATGATGGGCTGGTCGCTCGGTCCCCGGACCGCCTTCGCCGACACGCTGAACTCGGCGCGAACGGCACTGTCCGTCGACCATGGCGCCTGGATGGCCCATGCGCTCGCCGGCGTCGGCGAGCTGTGGACGAATCGCCATTACGACAAGGCCCTGGCGCACCTTCACACCGCACTCTGCCTCAATCCCAGCGCCAGCTGGTCGTACCATTTCGCCGGTTGCATCTCGGGATTTGCAGGGGACCTGGCGGCGGCACGCTACAACCAGGAACAGGTGTTCCGGGTCGATCCGGCCTATCCCTACACCGCTGTCGTTCAGGCCGACCTGGCGTTGTGGGCGATGCTGGCCGGTCGGTTGGACGACGCTGTGGTCCATATCAACAGGTCGCTCGAGTGGGATCCGAACTATTTCCGGGGCGTTCAGAGGCTGGTCGCCTTGCATGGGCTGCGCGACGACCGCGAGGCGGCATCCCTGGCCATCGGCCGCCTTGCGAGATTGGGGCTGTCGTTCGATCAGTCCTATGTGGAGGCCTCTTATCCTTTCAGAAACAGCGAGCACCGCACGATCTTCCTCGCCGGGCTCAGCCAGGCGGGATTGAACCTGGGTGACTAGCAAAGCCGCAATTGATGACTCGCCCAAGCCCGTCGGAGCACCCGCTAGACATCCCTCACGCTGAACGGCCCCGCTGCCTGACCCGAAGCTCGGTCGCCAGAGCGCTCGCCCGCGCCATGGCCGCCTTCAGCACATCAGGCCCCAGCTGCCCGGCCGCCCAGCTCGTCCAGCACCTCGCCGGTCCGGCCGAGGAACGCAGCGACCTGGCCGGTGACGACCGGCTCGATGTCTCCGGTCGAGATGCGAAACGCCGCCGAACCGTTCGCCGCGCCAAAGTACCGGCCGCCGGCCCGACTTCACGGCATGGGTGGCGGTGAGGCGGCTGCCCTTTTCGTCGGACAGGAGCCGCGAGAGCAGGCTCGGCTCCTTGGCGTTCGCCCTGGTCCGAACAGCTGTCGCAGTCGCCCGTATTGCCGTTCAAGTCCGGTCATCACCCAGACGGCGCATGACGTCCGCCGTGAAGGCGTCCGCCGGGAAGAACGACTCGATGGCAAGTTCCGACAGGGTAATGTCGAGGGCTGTTCCGAATACCGTTGTGGTGCTCAGGAAGGACAGGACGCCGTACGCAGTGGACAGCTCAAATGGTATAGCGATGCCACCGAGCCCGGCCTGTCCGCTGGGCCGATACGGCTTTGACCCCGGCGGCACGGGATAGGTTTTGAGCTCCTCAAGGAGGCTCATCAGCACGCGGTCGGCCGAGTTCTCGATCTGGTTTGCGAGGCGACCGATCACATGCGCGCGCCACTCGCGGAAGTTCGCGATCCGCTGCGCCAGCCCGCCGGGGTGAAGAGTGAGACGCAAAGCATTGACAGGCGGCTGCAGCAATCCTTCGTCGACGTCCGACAACAGGTGAGCCACGGCGCGGTTGGCCGAGACCAATGTCCAGTGCCGATCGATCGCGAGCGCGGGATGCGGCTCGTGGCCCCGCAGGATCAGCTCGACGGCATCACGCGCCGCCGCCAGTCCCGGACAGTCAAGCGGACGTTCCCTGTAGAGCGGCGCGAACCCAGCGGCAACGAAAAGCGCGTTGCGCTCGCGCAGCGGGATGGCGAGATGCTCCGCCAAGCGCATGACCATGTCCCGGCTGGGCGCGGACCGCCCGGACTCGACGAAGCTGAGGTGTCGTTGCGAGATCTCGGCCTCCGCAGCGAGATCGAGCTGGCTGAGGCGCCTGCGTTGGCGCCACTCGCGCAGGAGAGATCCGAACGACGCCGCGGCATTGATCATGGAGCGAGACTAGCCGGTCGAAAGTCCTTCGCCAATTACCTGCCAGGTAATCGACGGCACGCCTTGAACATCCGATGTTCGACCCCGGGAGGCCGGGCTAGCGCCGGCTCCATCACCTCAAAGGAACACATCATGACCCTTCGCTCATTCCTCGACCTGCGAAATCTCCTGCTCATTGATGCCGCGACCTGCTGCGCAATGGGCGGGCTTCTGGTGCTCGGATCGGCACCCGTCGGGCAGTTGACCCAGATTCCCGCTTCGTTTCTCTTCTACGTGGGCCTCAGCCTGTTCCCGATCGCCGCCTTCATGGCGTTCGTCGCGGCGCGTCCGGTGAGCAACCCGACCACCACATGGCTGATCATCATCGGCAACGGCATGTGGGTAGTCGGCAGCGCTCTTCTCCTCACCTCGGGATGGATCGCGCCCAATTACCTCGGCTTCGGGTTCATTGCCGCGCAGGCGGTGGTAGTCGGACTGCTGGCCACGTTAGAGCACCGGGCACTGCGGGAAAGCCTCCTGCAGCCGCGTGCTGTCTGACCGGGCTCGCGGCCACGCCCGAGCCCGGCTTGCCGGGTGAGCCGGGACGGGAAGCCGTTGGCAGGCTTGCGGATTTGCCTTTACCGCCCCGGCCCCTCACCCCCCTCACCCTACCCTCTCCCCCCGAAAGCGGGGGAGAGGGATACTGTTTGGACTTTGGGTGCAGTGGATGCCAGCTTTCGCTGTTCTCGCAAGCCCCCGGAGACGGGCTCGTGACCACAGTTAGCGTGCAGTCGCAGATGCTGCCCGATGTCG
>CAYWVA010000214.1:0-4986 GCA_964461545.1 uncultured Rhizobiaceae bacterium
GCTGGCAAGCTCCTCATACTTGGAGCCGGTGGACAGGCGATGGCCGCGCATCTCAATGGCCCCCGTCGCCAAACTTGATTGCTGGTTGCATTCGGCTATTGATCCGGTCCCCAAGTATTGTCACGATCAGGAGTTGAGCTATTGCACCGGTTCGTTGTCAAGCCACAACCGGATTTGCCCGAGGGCTACACCCACCGCGAGGCGATCGCGGCCCTGGGCGATGACGAGCTCGCACGGCTTAAGGAGACCGCCGACCGGCCCGGCCTGGTTCACTTGGCCGGCCACCTGGCCCTGCTCGCAGTGACCGGCACGGCCGTGCTGCTGGCCCCGAACTGGCCGTTGTGGTTCGCCGCCGCCCTTGCCCACGGAGTGGTGCTCATCTTCCTGTTCACGCTCGAGCACGAGGCCATTCATGGCACTGCATTCCGCACTTCGTGGCTGAACCGGGCGACGGCCGAAGTTGCGGGATTTTTGGTCGTCGTGCCGCCGCGCTGGTTCCGGTATTTTCATTTTGCCCACCACCGCCATACCCAGGATGTCGAGCGCGACCCCGAGCTCGAAACGGTCAAGCCGTCCGACTGGTGGGGCTATGTGCGCCATCTCTCCGGCCTGCCCTACTGGAAGGCGCAGGTTTCGACCATCCTCGGCACCGCCTTTGGCCGGCGGATCGGCAGCTATGTGCCCGCCTCGGCCCGCCCTCGGGTTGTGGCCGAGGCCCGCAGCTATGTTGCCGCCTATGCGGGCTTTGCCGCCCTCAGCGTTGCCGCAGGGTGGACGTGGCCTCTGGCACTTTGGCTCGTGCCATTGCTTCTCGGCCAGCCCTTCCTCAGGGCGTATCTGCTGGCCGAGCATGGCGCCTGCCCGATGGTTGCCGACATGCTCGCCAACACCCGCACCACATTCACCAACCGGTTCGTGCATTTCCTGGCCTGGAACATGCCCTATCACACCGCCCACCACGTCCTGCCGGTAGTGCCGTTTCATCGCCTGGGCAGGCTCACCGCGCTGCTGCAGCACCGCCTGGCCAGCACCGCTGAGGGCTATCTCGACGCCCATCGCCAGATCCGCAGCCATTGGCACCGCTGATCACATCGACTTGGGCAGATAGGCCCAGGCGATCCACGCGCACACCACCGCCCAGACGCCGAGAATGACAAACACCGCTTCCAGCGGCAGGAACAGCAGCGCGATCGAGAAGATGAAGGTCGGGATCAGCTCCGAGGTGTCGACATAGGTGCGATAGACGGCGGTCATCTGGGCCCGCTCGTGATTGCGCACGGCGCGCAGGAACGGCAGGCTGCCGATGCCGTCGACGGCGGTTGCCGCCACTGCGCCGGCAAGCAGCATGAGCGCCGCCACCACCGGCATGGCCGTGCCGGCGAGACCCGCTCCGATGGCTGTGATGGCGATTCCGGCAAAGGCGCCGGAAATCACCACCCGCACGCCGACCCGCTCGCTCAGCTTGCCGAACCACATTGCGCTGGCGAGCACCGCATTGCCGGCCGAAACCAAAAGCCCGCCGATCTCGGCGCCGAACCCGGACTTGATCATCAGCAGCGGCGCGTAGATGAAGAAGGTGACCCAGAAGCACGAGCGGCCAAAGGCGATCAGCCAGGCCAGCCTGAGGCGCGGCTGGGCCACGAAGCGGCGCACGTTGTCGAGCGGGTTTGCCGGCTTGAGCCTGGCCGCCTGGATGGCCGGGCTATCGGACAGCCTGAGATACCAAAACATCGCCAGCAGACAGACGGTGCACACGACGCTGGCGGCCTGCGGCGCCCACGGCCCATACTGGGTGTAGAGCCAGATCCCCAGCGCCGGTCCGACGGTCCATGAGGCCGTCGACAGCGACAGTCTAAGCGGCTCGGAACGCACCAGGTCGTGGCGCCGGATATGGTCGAGAATGTAAAGGCTGGTGGTGATATTGAGACAGGCAACGCCAAACACCCGCACCACCAGCCCCAGCCCATGGCCTTCGATGGTGAAGGTGGCCAGGGCCGCTGCACTGATGACGAGGCAGAGCGCGCCCAGGCTGTAGACATAGCGCCGCGCCGTCCAGCCGATGAGATAGGGGATCAACAGCGTCCCGACGAGCGAGGCCACGCCCACCATAGCGAACAGCAGAGACACCTGCTGGGTCGACTGCAACAGGTCATAGGCCTGCACCGACACGACGGTGGAGACCAGCGATCGGGCAAGCGACTCGATCGCAAACAGGCCCGCAAACGCCATGGCGGTCGGTTTGGGCGCGGCGAACAGCCAGACGGGATTACGGACGGAAAAGGCCATGGGTGCCTGAGAAGAGGGGCAGTCGGCGGCGGCGCACTAGGCCATGAGTTGCCGGGCTTGGGCAAGCGCGTTCAAGCCATCGGGACCTGCGCCATAGGTCGCATGCCGGGTGAGCCGGCCTGGCGTCCCTTGCCGGGGCCGGGCGCCCCGCCCTAGAAGACCTGCCATGGTGTCGGAAAAGCAGAAGGTGGCGCTCGTCTCGCTCGTCGCCAGCGCCGGGCTAGCGGTCGCCAAGATGATCGCCGCCATGTTCACGGGCAGTCTCGGAATCCTCTCTGAAGCCATTCACAGCCTGCTCGACACCGGCGTGACGGCCATCACCCTTGCCGCGGTGCGGGTGTCCGACCGGCCACCCGACGACACCCATCATTTCGGCCATGCCAAGGTGGAAAGCGTCGCGGCGCTGACCGGCACCGCACTGCTCTTCATCACCACGGGCTGGATCGTGTACGAGGCCTTGCACCGGCTGGCGAGCGGCGAGACCCATGTGACCGTGGCATGGTGGGCGGTGGCCATCGTGGCCGGCTCGATCGTCATCGACTTCAACCGGGCGCGCGCCCTCACCCGCGTCTCGAAGGCAACCTCGAGCGAGGCGCTGGCCGCCGACGCGCTGCATTTCCGCACCGACATGTGGAGTTCCATCGTCGTCCTCCTCGGCCTCGCCGCTGCCTGGGCCGGCTACCCTTGGGCGGATTCGATTGCAGCCCTTGCAGTCGCGGCCTTCGTGGCGCTTGCCGGCTATCGGCTCGGCAAGCGCACGCTCGGCACCCTGCTCGATGCCGCGCCGGCCGGCACGGCAGCGGTCATCGAGCGCCTGGCCGACGAGACCCGCGGCGTCTTGGACCTGAAGCGACTGCGGGTGCGGCCGGCCGGTGCGACGCTGTTCGTCGACGCCGACATCACGGTGCGCCGGACGCTGCCCTTCGACCGAGTGGCCGAGATACAGCGCCGCTTCATCGCGGCGATAAGGCTGAGCTATCCCAGGGCCGACGTCTCGGTGACGGTCCACCCGGTGGCGCTCGACGACGAGACCGTGTTCGACAAGGTCAATTTGATCGCCGGCCGCTCCGGTCACCCGATCCACCATCTCACCGTCCAGCATGTCGGGGACAATCTCTCGGTGAGCTTCGATCTGGAGGTCGACGGCAGCCTGGACTTCACCTCCGCCCACGACATCGCCAGCTCGCTCGAAGAGGCGATCCGCGACGAACTCGGCGAGGATGTCGAAGTCGAAAGCCACATCGAGCCGCGGCATACCGACGGCCTTGCCGGAGAAGAACTGCCGCCGCCCGCCCGCCAGCACATCGAGGCCCTGCTCAAGGAACTGGCGCAAGGTGCCGGCAAGCTCGCCGACATCCACGACGTGCGGGCACGGCGCAACGATCACGGCCTGTTTGTGACCTTCCACTGCCGGGTGGCGGGGCTGGAAAGGGTGGAAGCCGTCCATGAGGCCGTCGACGCCCTCGAGATCGCGCTCAAGCAGCAGGTGCCGGAGGTGCGCCGGGTCATCGCCCATGCCGAGCCGCGCAAGCAGACGTAGCTCAGCCGGGAATGTCGATGACCAGCTTGCCGACCATGCCGCCTGCCTCGATCCGGGCATGTGCTGCCGCAATCTCAGCCAGGGGGTAGAGGCCGGCGACATGCACATCGATCTTGCCGTCGGCCAGCAGCGAGACGGCCCGGCGCAGGATGGCGCCCTGGGCCGCCAGGCGATCGCCAAGACCGAGCCACATCGGCGTCAGCATCATCAGGTTGTGCAGCGTCAGGTTGCGGTTATAGGCCGTCGTGTCGGCATCATCGCCGGGCGTTCCCATGAGCGTGACAATGCGGCCATAGGCGGCCATGGCGCGGTAGGTGCGCACCAGCACCTCGGCGCCGACATTGTCGAGAGCCACGTCGAGCCCGCGACGCTTGGTCCACACCAGGACCGATTCGACGAAATCTTCCCGGCCATAGTCGATGGCGCGCGCTGCACCGAGGCGCCGCACGAACGTCGCCTTGTCCGGCCCGCTCACCGTGGCGGCGACCCTGGCGCCGGCAAGGCGGGCGAGCTGGACCGCAAGATGGCCCGTCCCGCCGGCTCCGGCATGCACCAGCACATGCTCGCCGGGCTTCACTTGGGCGCGGTCGTAAATGGCCTCCCAGGCGGTGATCGCAACCAGCGGAAGAGCCGCGGCGCGATGGAAATCGACGCCGGCTGGAACTTCGGCCACAACGTCTTCCGGCACGATGGCAAATTCCGCATAAGTCCCCGGATCGGCGCCGATGCCGCCATGACAGAAGCAGACCCGGTCGCCGGGCTTGAACCTCGTCGCCCGCGGGCCGACCGCTTCCACGATGCCGGCGCCGTCAATGCCGAGAATGAGGGGCGCGTTCGAAGTGACATAGGGCCCGAGCGAGCGGAACCAGACATCGGCCGGATTGACCGAGGCCGCCTTGAGGCGGATGAGGAGCTTGCTGCCGCTGCGCCGCCAGCCGAGCGGCACGTTTTCCAGCCGCAGAACCTCCGGTCCGCCCCTGTCGCTCGCCACCACTGCCCGCATCGACGTCATCGTTTCCCCCTTTCGCGCTGCCTCGCCACCGTCCCGGTCAGAAACTCCCCAGGACCGTGCCCACCGTGATTAGCACGATCAGCGCAATGATCGGTATCACCACCGCGACCACGGCGATATCGAGGTAGGCCTCGCGGTGGGTCAGGCC
>CAYWVA010000215.1:0-4961 GCA_964461545.1 uncultured Rhizobiaceae bacterium
CCGTTCATGTCGGCGATCACCATGTCGACGGTCTCGGCATCGCCGTGGGCGGCAAGGAAGGCTTCCGCCTCGCTTGTCGATCTGGAAGGGGGCATGTTAACCTGTGGTGTTCTCGGCCGATGGCCGGAAGGGAACGCGTCAATTGCTTGTTCCTAGGCCGTTTTCGACCATCAGGCAAATCTCACCGAACTTGCGGGCATGAACCACAAGCTGTCATGTGCCCCAAGGAAAGGCTGTCGACCGCACGGGCGAACATGAGTACGAAAAAATTCGAGGACTGGCTGGTCAAGCGCGACATCGACGAGGTCGAATGCCTGGTGCCCGACATGTCGGGCACGGCGCGCGGCAAGATTCTTCCGGCCGCCAAGTTCGCCAAGGGCGCAAAATCGCGTGGCCTGCGCATCCCTGAAGACATCTTCATCTTGACCGTCACAGGGCGCTATTCGCTCAAGACAGATGCCACCGACCAGGCCTCGATCGACGTCTACATGCGCCCCGACCCGGACACCATTCGCGCCGTGCCGTGGTACGACAACCCGACCGCGGAGGTGATTTGCGACTGCTTCTACATCGACGACCGGCCGGTCGACATCGCTCCGCGCTACGTGTTGCAGCGGGTCATCGAGCTTTACCATGCGCAGGGCTGGCGGCCGGTGGTGGCGCCGGAGCTCGAGTTTTATCTGGTCAAGAAGAACCTTGACCCCGATTATCCCCTGGAGGCGCCGATCGGCCGCTCAGGCCGGGCCGAGAAGATGGGCCAGGCCTACGGCATCGACGCAGCCAACAACTTCGATGCCATCGTCGACGACATCTACGACTTCTGTGAAAAGCAGCAAATCGACATCGACACCATCAGCCACGAGAGCGGCCCCGCCCAGCTCGAGATCAACTTCAACCACGGCGATCCGGTGGCGCTGGCCGACCAGGTGTTCCTGTTCAAGCGCACCGTGCGCCAGGCGGCGCTCAAGCACGACATGTACGCCACCTTCATGGCCAAGCCCCATGCCGAGGAGCCGGGCTCGTCGATGCATATCCACCAGTCGGTGGTGGATCTCAAGACCGGCAAGACGCTGTTCGGCGGGCCCGGCGGCAAGCCGACGAAGCTCTTTCTCAACCACATCGGCGGGCTGCAGCGCTACATGGCGGCTGCTCTGCCGTTCTGCGCTCCTAACGTCAATTCGTTCCGCCGGCTGGTGCCCGGCTCCGATGCCCCGACGAACATCCACTGGGGGATCGACAACCGCACCGCGCCGCTACGAGTGCCGGCCTCCGATGCCGCCAATCTCAGGGTGGAGAACCGGGTGCCGGGGGCCGACGCCAACCCCTATCTGGCGATTGCCGCGTCGCTGGCGTGCGGTCTTCTCGGCATGACCCAGCGCATCAAGCCAAGCGAGCCGATCGAGGGCTCGGCCTACCGCTATGCCCACACTTTGCCGCTCCACCTTGAAGATGCGCTCAACAAGCTCAACTACTCCAAGCCGTTCAAGCAGGTGTTCGGCGAGCGCTTCATCGACGCCTACTATGGCGTCAAGGAGGAGGAGATGGAGCAGTACCGCCGGGTGATCAGCTCGTGGGAGCGCGAATTTTTGCTGCTTAATGTGTGACGTGCCGGAACCGTCACACCCGCACCGGCGCCGGTGCCAGTTCGGCAAGTGCGATTTGCAGGCTGGCGACCAGTTCGGCCATGAACCCATAGTCGAGCGTGTCCGGAGTATCGCTCGCTAGATGGTAGTTGGGATTGCGGAAGAATGCGGTGTCGGTGACCATCACCGCCGAAATACCCCAATCCCAGAAAGAAGCGTGGTCCGACAGCCGCGTCGCCGGGAGCACCCAGCCATTGGCCGGCACTGACAGGCTCTCTACCGGCAGTCGTTCATTGCGGCGGAAGCCCTGCTCGATGGTGCGCCCGAACTGGCGCGAGCGCCCATTGGCGACGATCCCGATAAAGTTTCCGACCGGCGGATAGCCGGCAAAGCGCAGCGTCCAAGGATAGCTCTGGTGTGGACTGGTGAACCCGACCATTTCCAGCACAATGGCGCCCAGGATGTGCTCGCCCGCCGCCCTGGCTGCGCGGATGAACACGCGCGAGCCCTGGCCGCGGGTCAGGAAGGCCGGCAGCTCCTCCATGGTGAAGGCCACGAACCGCACTGGCGCCCGGGCGCCGGCCGCCGCCACATTCCGCGCCAGTTCGATGAGCACGGCGACCGCACTGGCATTGTCGTCGGCCCCCGGCGAGGCGGCAATCGAGTCGTAATGGGCACCGACGACGTAGTACGGGCGCGAAGGGTGCTGTCCGTCGCCCGGCAGGTGGGCGATGAGATTGGCAACCCGGCTGCCGTGCCAGTCATAGGCCTGCTCAACGACCTCAAGGCCAGCTGCCTGGAACTCAGCGGCGATATAGTCCTCGGCCCGTTTGAGCCCGTCGCCGTCGGCAGGCGCGCGCGAGCCGATGTCACCCGCCAGCACCTCGACATGGCGCTTCAAGGCTGTTGCAGTGGCGTCCACCATGCACTCCTCTTGCAGCAAAGCCTGCCCGGGGGCATCTTGAGACGCTGGGCAGGGTACGACAAGCCCCGCTGGATCGGCAGACCAACCATGCGATCGCCGACTTGCTTCGATGTGCGGCCTGTGGGAGGATCGACAATCGACAGTGGGCAGGCTTGTCGCTGGAGCCGATGTCAAAAAAGCGGCAACGAGCACCGGTCACCTGTACAGAGGGGGATGTCGCGTCATGCCTGCCCGGCGGGTCCTCGTCGTCGAAGACGAGTTGTTGGTTGCGCTCGATATCGAGAGCATTGTGACCGAGTCCGGCATGGTTGTGATCGGGCCGGCCAGCACCGCGGCGGAGGCCCTCAGGCTCATCGACACCACCACGTTCGATGCTGCGTTGATCGATGCCAATCTCAACGGCGAGCCAATCGACGAGGTCGCAGCCGCACTCGGCGAGCGCGCCATCCCGTTTGCCTATGTCACCGGCTACGGCCGCGAAAGCCTGCCGGCGGCTCATCCGGCGCCCATCGTGACCAAGCCGTTCGATGCCGCCCAGCTTCTGGCAGCGGTGCGTCAGCTGCTCGCCACGTCCGGCGGGCCGGACAGTGCCGCGTAAGGACACCGCTCGGCAATTGCCCCTCATCGACGCGCCCGTTATGAGCCTTGCGCATGGTTGACCGCTTCAAGCTTGCGCTGGCCCAGCTCAATCCCACCGTCGGTGCGGTGGAGGCCAATCTCGCCGCGGCCCGTGCGGCGCGCGCCAGCGCGGCGCGCGACGGCGCCGAACTGGTGCTCTATTCTGAGCTCTACATCTCCGGCTATCCGCCCGAAGACCTGGTGCTAAAGCCGAGCTTCGTGGCGGCGTGCCGGCGCGCCGTGGAAGCCTTGGCCGTCGAAACGCAGGACGGCGGGCCGGCGCTGCTTGTCGGCACGCCGTGGGCCGAGGGGGGCGCCGTCTACAACGCCGTGGCGCTGCTCGACGGCGGCCGGGTCGAGACGGTGCGCTTCAAGCATGTGCTGCCCAATTACGGCGTATTCGACGAGGCTCGCGTTTTCACTGCCGGGCCGGCGCCGGGGCCGGTCAACTTCCGCGGCGTGCGCCTGGGCGTGCCGATCTGCGAGGACATCTGGCGCGAGGAAGTGCCCGAATGCCTTGTGGAGACGGGGGCGGAAATCCTGCTGGTGCCCAATGGCTCGCCTTATGAGCGTGACAAGACCGACGTGCGCCTCAACATTACGGTGGCGCGGGTAACCGAGACCGGGCTGCCGCTTGCGTATCTCAATCAGATCGGCGGCCAGGACGAACTGGTGTTCGACGGCGCATCGTTCGCGCTCAACTCCGACCGCAGTCTTGCTTTGCAGCTGCCGGGCTTCGAGACGGCTGTGGTCACGGTAGAGTGGCTACGCATCGGCCGCGGCTGGCAGGTTAGCGGACCCATTGCACCGCCGGCGGAAGGGGGCGATGCGGTGTGGCGCGCCTGCGTCCTGGGGCTGAAGGACTATGTGGAGAAGAACAGGTTTCCGGGGGTGGTGCTCGGCCTGTCGGGTGGCATCGATTCGGCCGTGGTGGCGGCCATGGCCGTCGATGCAGTGGGCCCTGAGCGGGTGCACTGCGTGATGCTGCCCTACCGCTACACGGCCAGTGAGAGCTTGGAGGACGCCAAGGCTTGCGCCGCTGCCCTGGGATGCCGCTACGATGTGGTGCCGATCGAGGCGCCGGTGGCGGGCTTCAGCGCCGCTCTGGCACCGCTCGTTGCCGGACTTGATCCCGACGTCACGGAAGAAAACATCCAGTCGCGCTGCCGCGGTACCGCGCTGATGGCGATCTCCAACAAGCTCGGCTCGATGGTGCTCACCACCGGCAACAAGTCGGAAATGTCGGTGGGCTACGCCACGCTTTACGGCGACATGAACGGCGGCTTCAACCCGATCAAGGACGTCTACAAGTCGGAAGTCTATGCTCTCGCCCGCTTCCGCAACCAGCAGCGGCCGCTCGGCTGCCTGGGCCCGCCGGCGCGGGTGATCCCCGAACGCATCCTCACCAAGGCGCCGAGTGCGGAACTGCGCGAGGATCAGACCGACCAGGACACGCTGCCGCCCTATGAGGCGCTTGACGCCATCCTGGCCGATCTGGTCGAAGGCGAGCTGTCGGTCGCCGAGGTGGTGGCAAAGGGCTTTGACCGCTCAGTCGTGGAGCGTGTGCAGCAGATGCTTTACACCGCCGAGTACAAGCGCCGCCAGGCGGCGCCGGGGGTCAAGATCACCCGCAGGAACTTCGGCCGCGACCGGCGCTATCCGATCACCAACGGGTTTCGCGACCGGGGGTGAGACTTCCCTCCCCTAGAAAAGGGGAGGGCTGGAGAGGGGATTGATCTCCTCTTCCAAAGGAGGCTGGCGCTGCGATCACTCCTCACCGTCCCGTCAACCCCCACCCGGCCCTTGCGGGCCGACCTCCCCCTTTCTGGGGGAGG
>CAYWVA010000216.1:0-4955 GCA_964461545.1 uncultured Rhizobiaceae bacterium
CGTCACGATGTAGGTCATGTAGCGCTCGATCCCCAGTTCAGCCGCAAGCAGGGATTCCATCAGGCTCTGAAAGGCGGCCAGATTGGGGCTGATAATCTTCATGACATAATCCATACCGCCACCGGTCGCTATGCATTCGGTGACCTCGTCGAGTTCGCGGATACGGGCCTCAAAGCGATCGAAATCCGATTTGCGGTGATGTGTCAGCGCGACGGTCACGATGACCCGGGTAAAGTCACCAATTCGATCAAGCGCGATGTCGCCACGATAACCGCGAATGAGGCCCGCCGTTTTCAGCTTGTTCAATCGTGCCCAACACGGCGTAGGCGACAAATTGACGATCTCGGCCAACTTGGTTTTGCTCAGTTGCCCGTGCTTCTGGACCGCGCTGAGGATGCGAATATCGGTCGCATCAAGGCCAAACTTCTTCATGCATTCGGGTCTTTCGCTGACAGTGCCGCAGCAACTTCTCGGTCGGCGAGCGCGAGTAAGGACTCCGCTACCGCCTTGATCACTTCCTCTACGGTCTGACAGTGTAAAACCCCGAGCACTTCCGCTGCTCCGGCAATGCCGACTACGTCCTTGCCGAATTGCAGGCCCAGAGCGACTTCCGAAAGCGTCCCGTAGCTGTTGCCGATTACGACGAGACAGAAAGCGGCGCGGGCAACGAGGGCATTGCGCGCCTCGCCGATCCCTGTGGCGATCGGTACGGTGACGTATGGGTTGGCGAGGGAGGGATCCGCATCCGGAAGAAGCCCGATGCTGATGCCCCCTTTGCTTGCCGCCCCGCGACAGACGGCTTCCATGACCCCTTGTCGTCCGCCACAGACTACCGAAAGGCCCATCTCGGCCAGCTTCGTCCCAATCTCCACAGCAATGTCGAACTGCTCAGCTGTTGCGTCTCGTGGGCCAATCACGCCCACCGGGACACGGACCGGATGGCCGCTTTCCCGTTGCAACCATGCCACGGCAGGAATCAGGTCGATAGGTTCGCCGTTGACAAATTCGGAATGCGGAAACCAGTTCCGGTTCACTGGATCAAACCTTCTGGACTCATCATCAATAAGCCAACCGTTGTTGCGATTAATGCGCAGCATGGTGCGTTTCCGTATGCGCCGCGAAAAGCTCACCGACGGCCATCATGGAGGAGCAGATGGCGGTCAGGACCAGCGCCAGCGCCGCCGCGGCAGGGAAGTCCGTTCCGGTTTCGGAGATCAGGCTATAGAGCTGGAGCGGAAGTATGTTCAGCCGAGTGCCGACCAGCGCCAGCGCCGTGCCGTAGGCGCCGAATACGACAGCGGCGATCAGGCAGAACGCGGTAACCGCTGTCGGCATGATCTGCGGTACGAGGATGTGCACCAGTGCCTGCCGGCGGGTCGCCCCGAGGGATTCAGCAGCGCTGATCTGCAGCGATTCGAAGTTGATCAGCACCGGCAACAGCAGCATTACGACTCGCGGGATCAGGTAATAGGATGACGCGAAGGCGAGCCCGATGGGGCTGTATAGGATGCCGGAAAACGCAACCGGATCGACCCCCACCCTTGCAAGCAACAGAGTGACGAAGCCCGCCCGGCCATAGGTCAGGATGAAGCCGAAGGCCACGATGAGGCCTGAGAAGGTCAATGGAAGGGCGATGACGAAGAGTAGCATCGAACGCGTTTGCGGGCGCAGTCTGGAGAGATGCAGTGCCACGGCGAACCCGACACCTAGAGAAAAGGAGGATGCGGCGAGGGTCAGGATGGCGCTTCCGGCGAGGGACCGCCAAAACACCGGATTGGCGAATACTCGGGCGAATGCACCAAGGCCGTCGGCGAAGGCATCGCGTGCGACGAAGGCGATCGGGAGAATGAAGAAGAAGGCCAGCGCCGCCGCCGCCGGGACGGCGAGCGTCACCAGCATCCCCGGCTGGACACCGTGCACGGGTCGCCGTCGATCTGATCGCTCCGCGCGCTCGGAGGGAGCGCGCGGATGTTTGTCGCTGTCCAGGCTGCCCAGCAAAGCAGGGCTACTGGCCGACGGCCACTTCGGCCCAGCCCTTGTCGATGTCGGCCTTCTTTTCTGCGGCAAGCTTAACGTCAAGGGGTTTAGCCTGCGGCGCATCCGGAAGCTTGTCAGCCACGCTTTCCGGCAGCGTAATGCCGGGCACGGCGGGGCGCACAAATCCTTCGGCGAAGATCCCTTGGCCCATGTCGGTCATAATGAAGTTGAGCCAAAGTTTGCCTGCGTTCGGGTTTGGCCCGTTCTTCACCAGGCTGATGGCATAGGGAGCAGACGCTGAGGCCTCTTCGGGGATCACGACGGCCACTGCATCGCCGAGGCCGTCGGTGTACTTGGCCCGCAATCCGTCGTTCTCATACGAGATCCAGATCGGAATCTCGCCCTTGACAAACTGGGCGTAGGGTGTGGTCCCGACCACGCGCAACACATTGCCGGCGCTGTGTAGCTTGCCGAGGTACTCAATCCCTGGTTGGACATTCTCCATATCACCGCCGTTGGCGAAGTTGGCCGCGAACGCCAGAACTTGTCCAACGCCCGTCGATCGCGGGTCCAGATAGACGATCGAGTTCTTATACTCCGGCTTCAGAAGATCCTCCCATGACTGCGGCACGTTCTGGACCAGTTCGGTGTTAATGACGAAGGCAATAGTGAGCTGATGAATGGTGAACCATTCGCCTTCAGGGTGCCGGAACACTTCCGGGAGCTTATCGAAATTCACCGGCTTGAAGGGCTCGACCAGACCTTTCTCTGAGGCATCTACTGCCGATCCGGCGAAATAATAGGCGGTATCGGCCTGCGGGCGGTTGCGGGCCTTGTCGAGAGCAACAACCGTCGCAGCAGAGCCAAGATCGTTGTAGACCAACTGAATGCCCGGATAGCGGGCTTGGAACGCCTTGAACTGGGCGGCCCAGTTGGCCCAGGTAGGCCCTGTGTCAAAGGACACGACGAGTCCTTCCTTGCCGGCCTCCTCATAGAGGGCCTTCTCGCCTTCGTAGAGCTCCGGTGAGTCCTGCACGGTCTGCGCACTGACGCTCACCGACAGCAGGCCAGCGGCTGCCGCCAACATGAACCATCTCAAACCCTTCATGGTACCTTCTCCTTCTGGTTAGTTTTAACTGCGGCTTCACCGGAGAGCAGGGAAACACCGCTCTTGGGAAGATGAATGCATGTGATGGGAGCAGCATCGGCCGTTTCACCGGTGATCACGCCTCCGTTCACTGCGAAATCGAACTGCCGAACCGATCCGAGGAAGCGGTCTAGGCGAACTTCGCCCTCGAAGGTGTTCATGTGGTCGGGGGCAGCACCCAGCCTGACCTTCTCCGGTCGCACCATGACTGTGACACGGGCCCCGGCGGCATAGGTATGCGGATTTGTCGTAATGCGGCCGAGCGGAGTATCGACGGTCTCAGGGCCGGCCACGGTGCCGGGCCACAGATTGGCGTGTCCGACGAATGCAGCGACATCGGCGCTTGCTGGGTGCTCGTAGAGTTCACGTGGCCGCGCCACCTGCAGGATGTGCCCCCTACTCATCACCGAAATCCGATCGGCCATCGAAAGGGCTTCTTGCTGATCATGGGTGATATGCAGCGTCGCGATGTTGAACTCGCGCTGGATACGCCTGATCTCGTCCCGCATTTCGACGCGCAGTCCCGCATCGAGAGCCGACAGCGGTTCATCCAGCAGGAGCGCCCGGGGACGAAACACGAGCGCCCGGGCGAGTGCGACACGCTGCTGCTGACCGCCTGACAACTCGCCGGGCAGCCGGTGGACCAAATCACCGAGGCCAACGGTCTGCAGTGTCTCGTGGGCCCTCTCACGGCGCTCGCCCGCTGTCACGCCACGAACCTTCAGCGGATATGCGGTGTTATCGAGAGCGGTCATGTGCGGGAAGAGGGCATAGGTTTGAAAGACGACCCCAAGCTCGCGCGCCCGTGGCGGCGTGCGGGTGACCTCATTGCCGCCGATCCAGATCGTCCCACTATCAGGTGACAGAAAGCCGGCGATAAGCTTCAACAGCGTGGATTTCCCGCATCCACTGGCGCCGATGACCGCCATGAGTTCGCCAGGCTGGATGGTCAGTTCCACGTCGAAAACTCCAGCCGCAGTGCCAGGATAGGTGAAGCTGATCCGTCGTAGCTCGATGGCGGGGGCGGCGGTCATCCCGGCAACACCTTTGCCGAGCGGGCGGCGCTCGCCGTAAGTCCGCTGCTCACCGATGCCAGCAAGGCTAGAACCAGCAAAATGACGGTGGCGGCGCAGGCGAAGCCCGTCGCGCCGTAAAAGGCCTGTAGCAGAACCACAGGATAGGGTCGCGTGAGGAAGCCCGCCACAAGGTTGGACAGCTGGAACTCTCCGATCGAAATTGCGGCCACGACAATGGTGCCTGAAGCCAGGCTATGGCGAAGACTTGGAAGAACGACGTCAAACAGTCGGCTTGGCAAGGGCGCACCCAGTGATTCCGCCGCAGTCTCCAGCTCTGCCAAGCGAAGATGGCGCATATCCCCCACGAGAGTCTGGAGAAGATACGGCAAGGTGAGGACCACATGACCCCCAATCAGCACCCATAGGCTCCCAAGATATGGCAGCGTGTCGGTGGAAAAGATCAGAATGAAGCCGAACGCCAGGACCAGTGGAGGCACGGCAATCGGCAGGAGATACACGATCCGCGCGGCAGCCCGGACTCCACGCGATGCAGCACGGTAGATCGCGTAGGCAAAGGGAACACCAATCAGCACGTTCAAAATGCACGTGGCGGCGGCAACCTGAAGGCTCACCCAGAACGCCCGCTGAAAGCTGAGGTCATCAATGACCTCCTGGTACCATCTGAGGGTTATACCGGACGGAAGTAGAGTGCCAAACCACACCTCGCCGAATGAGCCCACGAAGAGCAGGAGCATCGGCGTAAACAGGAAGGCTAGATAGGCAGCGGTTATCCACGCCATCAGATGCTTTGGCCC
>CAYWVA010000217.1:0-4890 GCA_964461545.1 uncultured Rhizobiaceae bacterium
AGCAGCCGGCCCAATCCGCGCTCGCCGCTCCACGCCGCATAGAGCCCATGCCGCGGCAGCTCGCAGATCGCCACCGGCCTGCCGGTCCGGCAGGCCTCCGCCAGCATTGACACGCTGTCGCCGGTGACGATGAAGCGGTCGGCCAGCGCCAGGATGGCATGATGGGCGTTATCGGCACCGGGCTGCCACAGGTTGCAGTGGGCCGGCCGGGTGATGGCTTTGGCGAGCGCCCGGGCCGCAGCGGCGCCGGTGCGCGGGGACGTGGTCACTAGCAGCGAGCCGCCCAGCCGCTCGGCAATCCCGTTGGCCTGGAGCGCCAGAGCGTGCCCGGCTGGCGCGTCGAACCGGTAAGGCGGACGGGCGCCCCCCACCAGGACGCCGATCCATGGCCGCGGCAGGACGGCGAAGACGCTGCCCCAGCGCTCCCGTTCCGCCGGCTCGATGGCCGGGACCGAGAGCGCCGGCAACAGAAGGTTGAGGACGTTCGGTGCCTCCGGCAGGCGATACTGCGGCGTCGTGATAACGAGGTCGAACCAGTTGAGCGGAGCGCGCGGTCGACCGATCTGAATTAGTTTCGCGGCGCCGAGCGACCGCGCCTTGATCCAGCGCGCCACCGGAACGCTGCGCCGCCCGACGCCGATGACGACGTCGGGCCACGGTGGCATGATGGCGCTCTGCCGCTCCGGCCTCAGGCTGCGCAAACTCGCTCCCAACACGATATTGGGGACGCGGTAGAGCACGTTGTAGGTCAATGGCTTGGGCGCGATCTGGCCGCCTGCGGCGTCGGCCACTGCCTGGGCCACTGCCATGGCTTGGGCGTTGTCGCCGGCGCGCTGCCCCAGCAGCACCCAGGTGATCGGCCCATCACTGCGCCTGCCGGTTGTGGTCATGCCGTCTCATAGCCGACGCTCTGGCCGCTGTGAAATACACAAGTAAGGCCTCAGTGCGTGGCCCTTGCAGCTTGGCCGGAAGCGGTTAATTTGAAGGCCGTCATGGGAGCCAGCACAATGGTCACCGAATTCACCCCGTGGGCCGGCCTTATCGGCGGCGCCCTCATCGGCCTGGCAGCGGTGCTGCTGATGGGAGGTATCGGCCGCGTTGCCGGTATCAGCGGCATTTTCGGCGGGCTACTGACCGCCATGCCGGACAGCGAGACGGCTTGGCGGGCGGTGTTCATCACCGGGCTCATCCTCGGCAGCCTGCTGATCGTTCTGCTGGGCCTGTTCGAGCGCGATGCTTTCTGGTTTCCGCCTTCGCTCCCGGTCATGGCCGTGGCCGGACTGCTCGTCGGCATCGGCACGAGACTGGGGGGCGGCTGCACCAGCGGACATGGGGTGTGCGGTCTGGCCCGGCTGTCGGGGCGTTCGATGACAGCGACCGTGACCTTCCTGCTCGTCGCCGTCATCGTGGTGTTCCTCACTCGGCACGCCTTCTAGGGATCGTTCAATGCCGCTGCTCACCGCACTTCTGTCAGGCCTGCTGTTCGGTGCCGGGCTTGCCGTCTCCGGGATGGTCAACCCGGCCAAGGTGCTCAATTTTCTCGACGTTGCCGGCAGCTTCGATGCCACGCTCCTGTTCGTACTCGGCGGCGCGGTGGTCACCACCTTTATTGGCTACAAACTGGTCCTTTCCCGGTCCGAACCGCTGTTTGCGGACCGTTTCCGGCTGCCCACTAAGGTCGACATCGATGCCCGACTGGTCGCCGGGGCGGCGATCTTCGGCGCCGGCTGGGGGCTTTCGGGCTTCTGCCCGGGTCCGGCCATCGCCGCGGTCGTGGCGCTGGCCCCCGAGCCGTTTGTCTTCATCGCCGCCATGGCGGCCGGCATGATCGGGGTCGGCTGGTACGACCGCCGCGGCGAGGCCGAGCGCCGCCAAACCATGGAGGCTCCGCGATCATGACCCATCGCCCGGACGTAAGGGGCTTCTTCCATGAGCCGACCAACACCGTGAGCTATGTGGTCTCAGACCCGGCCACGGCAGCCTGTGCGGTGATCGACACGGTGCTGGATTACCATACCGCCGCCGGGCGCACCGAGACCGGCTCGGCCGACGAGGTCATCGCTTATGTGCGCGAACGGGGCCTGGCGTGCGAGTGGGTGCTCGAGACCCACGTGCATGCCGACCACCTGTCGGCGGCACCTTATGTCCAGGAGCGGCTCGGCGGCAAGCTTGGCATCGGCGACCACATCGTCGAGGTGCAGGAGACCTTCGGCAAGGTGTTCAACGCCGGCACCGAGTTTCAGCGCGACGGCAGCCAATTCGACCGGCTGTTCAGGGACGGAGAGGAGTTCGCTCTCGGTTCCTTCAGCGTCCAGGTCATGCATACCCCCGGTCACACACCGGCCTGCCTGACGTATATCATCGGTGATGCCGCCTTTGTCGGCGACACCTTGTTCATGCCCGACTATGGCACGGCGCGGGCCGATTTTCCGGGCGGCTCGGCGCGCCAGCTTTATCGGTCGATCCGCAAGTTGCTGTCGCTGCCGCCCGAAATGCGGCTGTTCCTGTGCCATGATTACAAGGCGCCGGGACGCGACGAATACGTTTGGGAGACGACGGTCGGCGAGCAGCGCGCCAACAACATTCATGTCCGCGACGGGGTCAGCGAGGAGCAGTTCGTCGCCATGCGCGAAGCCCGCGACAGGACGCTGTCGATGCCCAAGCTGATCATTCCGTCGATCCAGGTGAATATGCGCGCCGGCGAGTTTCCGGAGCCGGAGGACAACGGCTCGGTCTATCTGAAGGTGCCGATCAATCGGCTGTGACGACAGCTCCCGCCAGCACGGCGGATCCGATATAGTGGAAGCTCAGGACCTTCGGCCGGGGCATGGCATAGAACGTGTCGAGCATCTCGATGCGGAACCCCGCCTCGTCGAGCAGCACCACCAGGTCGCGGTTCAAGTGCGAGCCCCGCGCCAGCCGCTGCCACCACGGGTCAATGCGGTCCTGCAGACGTGCGACATCGCGGTCATGGGAGCGGCCATGGTCGCAGAAGATGAGATGACCGTTGGGCTTCAGCACCCGGCGCATCTCAGCCAGCGCTCCGGCGATGTCGGCGATGGCGCCGGCGCTGTAGGTCAGGACGACGGTGTCGATCGAGGTGCTGGACAGCGGAATGTGCTCGGCGGACGCCTCGACGAGGTCGACGGCGATTGGCGCGCGGGCCTGCCGCCGGCGCACTTTCGCCATGGTGTCGACATCGGGGTCGATGCCGATGACCCGCTCCACCCTGGTCGGATCGTAATACGGCAGGTTGAGGCCTTTGCCGATGCCGATCTCGAGCACGACACCGCGCGCTTCCGGCACGATCTTCTGGCGTTGCCGTTCAATGGCGCTCAGCGAATACAAGGCGTCGTGGAAGCGCCTGACGATGACCTGCAGGAGGCCAGGCATGACTAAAACCTCTGGTGCCCGGTACACCTGCTGCTACGCAAAACAACTCACTAAGCTAGACAGGCGACCACATTTTCTTATGCTCCAGTAATAGCATAGAAAACTGAACGCTGCATGAACGCGAGTCGCCGTCGGCGGTTCCAAGGGGGCGAGCTACGCCACGCCAAGCTTCTTGTGCAGGCTGGTGCTCGAAGTGGTGTACTGGAACATGAGCCGCTCGCCCGGGCGGCAGTAGCGGAACGCCTGCTGGGCCATCAGCGCGGCCTCGTGGAAGCCCGACAGAATGAGCTTGAGTTTGCCCGGATAGGAGTTGATGTCGCCGATGGCGAAGATGCCGGGAATCGACGACTCGAACTTCTCTGTGTCGACAGGGATGTGGTTTTCGTGCAGAGCGATGCCCCAGTCGGCCACCGGCCCGAGCTTCATGGTGAGCCCGAAGAACGGCAGCAACGTGTCGCAGGCGATCTCGAAGGCCCCTTGCGCACCGCGGCATTCAACCGCCGACAGCTGGCCGTCCTTGCCCTTGAGCCCTGTCGCCTGCCCGATATGGAGGGTTATGGCGCCGGAATCGACCAGCCTGCGCATCCGCTTGACGCTGTCGGGCGCGGCGCGGAACTCGTCGCGACGATGGAGTAGGGCGAGGCTCTTGGCCACCGGCTGAAGGTTGAGTGTCCAGTCAAGGGCGGAGTCGCCGCCGCCGACGATCAGGACATTGCGGTCGCGAAACGCTTCGATCTTGCGCACCGAGTAATGCACCGAGGTCCCCTCATAGGCATCGATGCCGGGGATCGGCGGCCTCTTGGGCTGGAAGCTGCCGCCGCCGGCGGCGATGACCACGACGCGGGCATGGAACACCACCCCGGCGTCGGTCTCGACCTCGAAGCCGTCCTCGCCCATCGCCGTAAGTCTGCTCACCATCTGGTTGAAGTGGAACTGCGGCGCGAACGGCTTGACCTGCTCAAGCAGGCGGTCGGTCAACTCTTGGCCGGATACGACAGGCAGCGCCGGGATGTCATAGATGGGCTTTTCGGGATAGAGCTCGGTGCACTGGCCGCCGGCCCGGTCGAGGATATCGACCAGGTGGCACTTGATGTCGAGCAGGCCGAGTTCGAAAACGGCAAACAGACCGCAGGGGCCAGCGCCGATGATCAAGGCGTCGGTGGTGATGGAGTCAGCCTTCATCAGCATGTCCCATTCAACTCCAAAGGCATCAGAACTGTTTTTCAGGGACCCGTACGGTCAGCCCGTCAATCCCGTCGCTCACCTTGATCTGGCACGACAAGCGGCTGTTGTCGCGTACGTCAAAGGCGAAATCGAGCATGTCTTCTTCCATCTCGCTGCGGGTGCCGGTCTTGTCCTGCCAGTCGGGCTCGATATAGACGTGGCAGGTGGCGCAGGCGCACGCCCCGCCGCAGTCGGCATCGATTCCCGGCACCATGTTCTTGACCGCCGCTTCCATGACCGACATGCCGTTTTGCGCCTCGACATCGAAGCGCG